>CANHXZ010000001.1 GCA_947464785.1 Flavobacteriales bacterium
AAACCCGTGCGGGCGCCACGGTGGTGAACGATTTCATCATCCACTACATGCACCACGACCTCCCCTTTGGCGGCGTGAACCATTCCGGCATTGGAAAAAGCCACGGCATTTGGGGTTTCCGCGAGTTTACCAACGCGCGCCCGGTGGTCCGACGTCGGTGGGGCGTGAATCCAACCCTGTTTTTAGGGCCACCCTACACCAATTGGAAAAAGCAGGTGGTTTCCGCGCTGCTTCGTTGGCTGTAGTCCAACGTCCGCACATAGAATCTTTTAGTACTCCCGTACGGCGCGCAACGCAAACGGCTGCCCGTTCCACGTTCCGCGCAATTCGTAGGCCTGGTCCAGCGAATCCAATTGCCACGTTCCGCGCAGGATTTGTCCTTGCTCCTGTGCGGGCAAACGCCAAGTAGCCTCGAACTCGTTTGGATTGCTCGACGACCACTGGACGTCTGCCATCCGGGTAGATCCGTTGGGGTACTGCAGTAAAAGTTTGCTGTCTACGTCCCAAACGAGTGTTTCTGGGCGGCCGTGGCCCGGATTGTAGAAGTCCACCACCCCAAACCGGCCCACTACCTCCGCATTGGGCTCTTGAAAGGAGGGCCATGCGGCGGAAAACGTCCAAAGAGGAAGCAAAATCCAGACCCATCGGGGCCAATTCGGTCGATCTTGAATTCGGCGCGTGTCAAACGACCAAACCAGGACTGGAAGCATGGGCAAGGCCCACAACCAAGAAGGACCGGCGTCGAAAAACCAGGCCGTCAGGCCAGCAGGGAGGGCTGCAAGGAGCGCCAAGGCCGCACCCCAGCGCCGGGTTGCGGGAAGCAGGAGGAATAGCAACCCAACGATTAGCGCTGCCCCCAAGAAATGCTGGGCCATGGAATGCTCGGCCCAAAAGAGGGCCCATTGAATGGAGTCCGGCCATTCGTCTTGCGGCAACAGCGTCCAGCGGTACCGAAAGGGCAGATAGTACAGCGCAAATTGGCGCAAGGCCAGCGGCATCCACGAGGCCAAAACGCCCCAAAGCGCCAAGCGCTCCAAACGTCGGCCCCAGAGCGCTGCGTCCATTTGATAGGAGAAGTGGTGAACCAAAAGCAGCACTACGGCCAAGGCAGCAGCACCCAGTACCCACGCCACGGAAGGCAGTTGGATCCAGGCATTTGCATGCAATAAAGAGCCAACCACCAGAATGGTGCTCGCGGCAGCGGATAAAAGCAGTCGGTATCTGGGTTCCATGAAACGCTATTTAGAAACGAAGGTACGGGGAAGGCGTTGCTCCGCCAATCCGTTGACGCAGGGATAACGCACGTTGGCTTTTTGGCGTATGCGGGGGGAATAAAAAAAGGCCCGCGGGGAATGCCGCGGGCCTGAGCTCAATGAACGCAGTGCTGGGAATTAATCCAGCGTACGTTGTACTTCTACTTCCTTAAACCCTTCGATGACGTCGCCCACCTTGATGTCGTTGAAGTTCTTGATGTTCAGACCGCAATCAAAACCTTTGGAGACTTCGCGAACGTCGTCCTTGAAGCGCTTGAGCGAACCCAATTCACCGGTGTAGATGACCACGCCGTCGCGGATGATGCGCACGCGGGTGTTTCGGTTGATGGTACCGTCCATGACCATGCAGCCGGCAATGGTGCCCACTTTGCTGATTTTGAACGTCTCACGCACTTCAACGGTGCACGCAATCTCTTCCTTAACCTCCGGTGACAACATGCCGGACATCGCGTCGCGGATGTCGTTGATGGCGTCGTAAATGATGGAGTACAGGCGGATTTCGATTTCTTCCTTCTCGGCCAATTTGCGCGCGGTGGCAGACGGACGAACCTGGAAGCCCACGATGATGGCTTTGGAGGCGCTGGCCAACAAAACGTCGGACTCCGTCACCTGACCCACCGCTTTGTGGATGATGTTGACCTGAATTTCCGGCGTAGAGAGGCGCTGCAGCGAATCGGACAAGGCCTCGATGGAACCGTCTACGTCGCCTTTCAAAATGATGTTCAACTCTTGGTAATCGCCCACCGCCAAACGACGGCCGATCTCTTCCAAGGTGAGGCTCTTCTGGGAACGCACGCTTTGTTCGCGGCTCAACTGCTGGCGACGCTGTGCAATTTGCTTGGCCTCGCGCTCGTCGTCCATGACGTTGAACGTGTCGCCCGCTTGCGGTGCGCCGTCCAAGCCCAAGATGGAAACAGGAGCCGAAGGTCCTGCCTCGTCCACTTTTTGGCCGCGCTCGTCCATCATTGCCCGAACCTTGCCGGAAAACTGACCCACCAGCATGTAGTCGCCTACGCGCAGGGTTCCGTTTTGAACCAACAACGTGGTCACGTAACCGCGTCCCTTGTCCAAGGATGCTTCGATCACCGTACCCTTGGCCATCCGATTGGGATTGGCCTTGAGGTCCAGCAATTCTGCCTCCAGCAATACTTTGTCCAGCAATTCCTGAACGTTCAAACCGGTTTTGGCGGCAACGTCCATGGATTGAATTTTTCCACCCCAGTCTTCCACCAGCAAGTTCATGCCGGCCAACTGCTCTTTGATTTTCTCAGGATTCGCTGCGGGGCGATCTACTTTGTTGATGGCGAATACGATGGGAACACCGGCCGCTTGGGCGTGGCTGATGGCTTCCTTCGTTTGGGGCATGACGGCGTCGTCCGCCGCTACCACAATAATGGCGATGTCCGTTACTTGGGCACCGCGAGCACGCATGGCCGTAAAGGCCTCGTGGCCCGGCGTATCCAAGAACGTAATGTGCTGACCGCTTGGCAATTGTACGCTGTACGCGCCAATGTGCTGGGTGATTCCACCCGCCTCACCGGCGATGACGTTGGCCTTGCGGATGTAGTCCAAAAGCGAGGTTTTACCGTGGTCTACGTGGCCCATCACCGTAACGATTGGGGCGCGTGGCGACAAATCCTCTTCGGTATCCGTGTCTTCGGACAGCGACTCATTGACTTCTTCGTCCAAGAAATTCACCGAGAAACCAAATTCGTCGGCAACAATGGTCAAGGTCTCCTTGTCCAAACGCTGGTTCATGGTGACCATGATTCCCAACGACAGGCAGGCCGAAATGATGGCCGTCACGGGGACGTTCATCATGTTGGCGACCTCCATCACGGTAACGTATTCCGTTACCTTCAATACTTTGTCTTCGGCAGAACGCAGCTGCAGTTCGTTCATCACCTGGTCCCTGCGGTCCGCACGCTTGTCCCGACGGATTTTGGAGCCCTTGGATTTGCGGCCGCCGGTCAGTTTCTCCAGCGTCTCGCGAATTTGCTTTTGGATTTGCTCGTCCGTCATCGCCGGCTTGGGCGCGGCGGGTTGCTTGTCCCGACGTCCGGGTCCTTGACGCTGACCTTGCTGTCCGCCTACCGAGGCAGCACCGGTAGTGGTGCGACCTGTTCCGGTAATGCCGGGGCCTCCTGCGGCACCGGTTTTGATGCGGGCGCGCTTGCCTTTTTCACCACCGGCTCCTGGCTTGGTGGCCTTGGGACGGTTGAACTGACTTAAATCAATGGTTTGTCCGGTCAATTTGGGACCGTCCAATTTTTGGTACTGCGTGGTGTGGTGAACAGATCCTGCTGCATCCGCTGCCGCTGCTGGCGCAACAGGAGCCTCCGCTGCCGCAGGTGCGTCCGATGCTGGGGATCCTGCTGGTGTGCCTTCCGCCACCTCGGGTGCCGTGGGTGCCGCAGCCGCTGGCACTTCAGCGGCCGGAGCCGACTTGGGTGCTTTTGGCTTGGGGGTTAAATCTATTTTGCCCGTAAACTTGGGGCCGGCCAAAGAGGCGCGTCCGCGGATGACGTCGTCCTTGGGCGCTGCAGGAGCAGCGGCAACTTCAACCGCTTTGGGGGCTTCTTCCACGGGGGCAGCAGGCACTTCTGCCGCTGGTGCCTTGGCAGGAGCAGCCGCAGGTGCCGCAGGAGCAGCTTCAGAGGCGGGAGCTGCCGGAGCCGCCGGTGCTGGAGCAGCAGGAGCTGCGGCCGCTGGAGCCGCGGGCGCGGGCTCCGCCGCTGGCGCTGTTTCGGCAGGTGCTTTGGGCACCGCCGGAGCGGCAGCAGCCTGTTTCTCAGCCAACTGACTGGCCTTCTCCTCCCGCTTCTGCGAGATGATGGACTCGGCCTGGTCTTTGTGGCTCTTGTCCGAAGCGAAGTTTCCAAGGAGCAGCGCATACTGCTCATCGGAGATCTTGGTATTCCGGTTCTTCTCGACCTCGTGGCCTTTAGACAACAGGAAATCCACGGCCGTATCCAGGCCGATGTTTAACTCGCTGAGGACTTTACTGATGCGAATGCTGCTCATGCTGGGAAATTAATCTTCAAATTCGGCTTGTAAGATGGCGCGCACTTCCTGAATCGTTTCCTCTTCCAAGTCGGTACGGTTCACCAAATCTTCCACGCTCATGTTGAGGACGTCGCGAGCCGTATCGCAGCCCACGGACTGCAACGCCTCGATCACCCACTCCTCGATTTCGTCGGTGAAATCCGTCAGGGCAACGTCTTCTTCTTGGGCTACATCGTCGCGGTACACGTCGATTTCATAACCCGTTAAACGGCTGGCCAACTTGATGTTGAAGCCGCTGCGGCCAATGGCCAAACTCACTTGGTCCGGCTTGAGGTACACCTCCACGCGGTTGGTGTCTTCGTGCACCACCATATTGGTGATTTTGGCGGGAGCCAAGGCACGTTGAATGAACAACTGCTGGTTGGTGGTGAAGTTGATCACGTCGATGTTCTCGCTGCGCAGTTCGCGGACGATGCCGTGAATGCGGGATCCCTTCATGCCCACGCAGGCACCTACTGGATCGATGCGGTCGTCGTAGGATTCCACGGCAACTTTCGCTTTTTCGCCCGGGATGCGAACTACTTTGCGGACGGTGATGATGCCGTCGAACACTTCGGGGATTTCCGTTTCAAACAATTTCGCCAAGAACAATTCGTCCGTGCGGCTCAACAAAATGAACGGCTTGGTGCCTTTGATTTCCACCTTCTTGACCACGGCGCGAACGGTGTCTCCCTTGCGGAAGAAGTCCTTTTCCGGGATCATCTCGTTCTTGGGCAGAATCAACTCGTTCTGGTTGTCGTCGTAGATGATGATTTCGCGGTGGCGCACGTGGTGCACTTCACCGGAAATGATCTCGCCCTCCATGCCTTTGTAGCGCTTGTACAACTCCTCGGAGTCGTGCTCTTGAACGCGCAGCATGAGGGTTTGACGAAACGCCAAAACGAACCGACGACCCAATTGCTCGAGCTTGATCTCTTCCGAAACCTCCTCGCCCACTTCAAAGTCAGGCTCAATTTTCAACGCAAGGCTCAACGCGATTTGCGTGTTTTCATCTTCAACGGCATCGTCTTCTACAATGATGCGGTTGCGCCAGATTTCCAAATCGCCTTTGTCCGGATTGACAATCACATCGAAGTTGTCGTCCGCTCCATACTTCTTTTTGAGTTGGGTACGGAAAGCGTCCTCGATGAACGACATCAAGGTTACGCGATCGATGTTCTTTTCTTCCTTGAACTCGCCGAAGGATTCAATAATGGCCAGGTGTTCCATGGTCCCTAGTGTGCTTAAAACTTGAATTCTAAAACCGTTTCTACTACTTCCGAAAGGGGCAGTGCAATGCGCTCCACCGCGTCCATTTTTCCTTTGCCGATGGTCTTGGGCACGCGAACTTCGCGCGTCAAAACCAACTGCTCCCCGTCGTATTCCGCCAGGGTTCCTTGCTCCACTCGCCCACCCTGCGCGGTCACTTTCACGGTGCGCCCAATGGCCTTGCGGTACTGGGATTCCACCTTGAACGGACTGAACATTCCGGGAGAGGATACTTCAATGCTGTACTGTTCTGAATCGTCGCCCAGTGCAGACTCCACCGCGCGGTTGATCATTTTCAACGATTGGATGGAAATGTGTCCAACTTCCAAATCTGTGTAGACCTGAATGCGCCCGTCCATGGAAAGATGTAAATCCACCAGAAAGGCGTTTTGGGAGGCCAAAGCCTCCGCAACAATTGGTCGTAAGTCGTTGATTGTGAGCATAAATCAAAATGTATTAGAACAAAAGAGGGGACTGATGTCCCCTCCTCCGCCGCTTAATACGCTGCAAATATATGGATTTTCCCGCAATTACTCGTGGAATTCGTACAAAGGGTCAATGCGGGTGCCGGACGGCAAGTCGCAAACGGTTTTGATTAGGCCGTCGGACAAACCGTAAACCCAGCCGTGAAGATGAGGCGCTTGGCGTTCTTTCCACGCCTTTTGAACGATGCTGGTCTTGGCCAAATTCATGACTTGTTCCTGGACGTTCAACTCCACCATGCGATCCACCCGTGCATCCTCATCCGCAATGGCCTCCACTTCATCCGCGTGGAACCGGTGCACGTCCTTGATGTTGCGCAGCCATTTGTTGATGATGCCGAAGGACTTGTTGGTCAAAGAAGCCTTGACGCCGCCGCATCCGTAGTGTCCGCACACAATGATGTGTTCCACTTTCAAATGGTGAACGGCATATTCCAACACGGTGAGCAAATTCAAATCCGTGTGCACCACCATGTTGGCAACGTTGCGGTGCACAAAAATTTCCCCAGGCTCCGTGCCGGTGATTTCGTTGGCCGGAACCCGGCTGTCCGAGCATCCGATCCAAAGGAATTTCGGGGTTTGGATGTTCTCCAAACGTTTGAAGAACTGAGGATCGTCGTCGGTGCGCTCTTTGGCCCAGGCCTTGTTGGCCATGAGGAGTTGGTCAATGGGTTTCATGCGGTTGGGTTTGAAGTCTGAAATTCGCTGTAGCGATCAAAGTCTTTGGATTGCATTGGATTTTTCTTGCACGCCACGCGAACGTTGCGCAAGTGCGCATGGGCGCAGTAGTCCAGGATAACTTCCTCTACGTCGGGGTCCATGTAGTCTGCATGAGACAAGTCAATCAACAATTCGGAACCTCGGGGAATGGCTTCCAGAGCGCGTTTGATGCCTCCCTTATTGAGGAAGGAAACGTTGCGTCTGAGGCGAAAAAGCACTCGATTGTCTTCCCGAACCTCGGTGTAAGTGGCGTGAAAGGCGTTGTATGCAATAAACAATACGGATACCACCAGGCCCACCGCAATTCCCACCAGGAGGTCGGATAGTAAAATGGCGAGCACGGTGATGAGGAACGGAATCCACTGCCCTCGGCCACGCACGACGGCGGCGCGCAGAATGTTTGGGTGCGCCAATTTGAACCCGGTGAAGATCAGAATGGCTGCCAAACTGGCTTTTGGAATGGCGTTGAGGAGGTCGCTCGCGAGCAAAACGGCCAGAGCCAAGACCACTCCGTGGAGGATGGTGCTTGCCTTGGATTGGGCCCCGCTCTGCGCGTTCACGCTGGAGCGAACCACCACGGAAGTCACGGGCAGACCCCCAATGAGCCCGGACAGAACGTTGCCGGCGCCTTGCGCCATCAACTCGCGGTTGGTGGGCGTTACGCGTTTGAGCGAGTCCAATTTGTCTGCTGCTTCGATGGACAACAAAGACTCCAAGCTCGCCACCAAGGCAAGTGTAATGGCCACGGTCCACACCAACTTCTGCTGGATTCCGCTCCAGTCCGGCGTGATCCAAGAGTTGAATCCGTCGCCCAGCTCCACCCGATGGACTGCGGTAAGCACCCAATCCGGACCCAACCCCTCCAGCAGGAAGGAAAGTCCGATGCCGGCGAGTACGGCAACGAGGGCCGCCGGGAAAATTCGACCCACCGATGTTTTGGCCCATCCTATTTTATCCGCCAGAACCAGGAGGAGCAGCGAAAGGGCGCCGACGGCCGCGGCGGCGGGCGTAATGCGCCAGAGTGCGTGGTACAATCCGGTAAAGGTGTTCTCGTGGGTGGGCTGCACAAAATTTTCGTCCCCCATGAAGTCCACGTCGTAGCCCACCAAGTGCGGGATTTGCTTCATGATCAAGATGATCCCGATGGCCGCCATCATGCCTTTAATCACGGTGTTGGGAACGTAGTGCCCGACGGTTCCCAATTTGGCCAAGCCAAAGAGCAGTTGGAAAAGTCCCGCCAGCACGACCGCAGTAAGAAAGAGCGGAAACGATCCGAGGTCTGAAATCGCCATCAATACGATGGACGTCAGGCCCGCGGCAGGGCCGGAAACGCTGATGGGTGAGCCGCTGAGCGCGCCCACTACAACCCCACCCACAACGCCAGCGATGACGCCGGCCATGGGGGGAGCTCCGGATCCCAGCGCAATGCCCAAACACAGGGGCAAGGCAACGAGAAAAACAACCACCGAAGCAGGTAAATCGTTCTGTAACAAAGATTTCATTCGGAGGATAACAGGGGTTTGGTTGAAGATTGGTACCTTGCAAGATAGTAGATAGCCCCGAACGAACGGGCGCTGCAAACGTTTAAAAATGCCCGAAAACGAAGAAATAGTACCCGGAAACGAGGAAAGCGCTGAGCGCACCCCAGCTGCCGAGGGCAGCTCCGAACAAAAACCGGCCCGCGGTCGCGGACGTGCCTCCAGCCCGGCTAAAACCAGCGATGGAGAAGTTCAAGATGCACAAGATCAAACTGTTGTAAGCGAAGATCGCCCCAAAAGGCCGTCCGGCCGGGGTCCTAAAAAGCCCGCCGCTGCGGAAGAAAACAGCGCGGATTCTCCGGCAAGCTCTGAAGAGCGCGCGGAGCGTATTGCTCCTGCCGCAGAATCCACCGACACCCCGGTTGAAGGGGACGGTGCTGCGTCGGAAGAAGTGCGTCCCAAGCGCAAAAAACGCAAAAAGAAGAAGCGTCCCGCGGGCGACGGCACCCCGGAATGGGAAGATATTGCCGGCGAAGACGGAATGGATGCGGAGCGTCGTGGACCGCGTGGGTTGAATGATTTTTCGCGCCAGCGCGACGGTGCTCGGCCTGAGGGACGCGGTAACGACAACCGCAACAACAACGGACGCAACGGCGACGGGCGCGGAAACGACAACCGCAACAACAACCGCAACGGCGACGGACGCAACAACGGTCGGAACAACAACGACCGGAACGACCGCAACCAGAACAACCGTCGGGGTACGGACAACCGCCCCATCGGTGCACAGCCCAAAAAGAAGAAAGCCGGACTTTGGCCCGCGCTCGGCTTCGCCTTGCGCGGTGTAGCCCTGGGTTTTGCCCGAGAAGTGCACATCGCCATTCACTTTGCAGCAGCCCTTCTGGCGCTGGCAGCAGCGTGGTGGCTGAACATTCCCGCAGCAGAAACCGCCTTGGTGGTCTTGGCCATTGGTGGCGTACTGGCGGCTGAGTACCTGAATTCCGCGCTGGAGACCCTGGCCGATGTGGTGCACCCCCGTCCCAACGGAGGCATTGCCAAGGCCAAGGACATCGCTGCCGGCGGCGTGCTGTTGGCAACGTTAGCCGCTGTGGGCGTTGGTTTGCTGGTCTTTGGACCGGCGTTCCTGGCCTGGGCGCAAGGACTTATGGGGTAACCCCCAGCCGCTCTAAGGAGTCGACGGATTTTCAGTTGCAATTGCCTAAGTGAAATTTTCAAATTCCACGATAATCTGTATATTTGCAACCCCGAATCGGGAAGATTGCCCCATCGTCTAATTGGCAGGACAGCGGTTTTTGGTACCGTATGTCTAGGTTCGAGTCCTAGTGGGGCAACTCTAATTAACCCTAACATTCTGTTTATCAGTTTGTTAGGGTTTTTTATTTGGGCTCGATGCACGCCCGGTATAATTCCATAAATTGCTGCGTGATGAGCACCGAACCAGTCTTTACGGATGCGGAACATACGGACGTCGGACACCCAATGAAGGTCCGTGATGGAGCAAGCAATGCCTAAGCGGGGTTTGATCTTTTTTTTGCTGCTGCTTGCTGCGTTTCAAAGCACGGCGGCAGAAGCGGTGGCCGACACGAGCAAAGACCGGGGCACCACCTTGATTCCGCTGTTTTACTACACTCCAGACACGCGTTTTGCCCTGGGAGCCGCTGGAGTCTGCTACTTTAGAACCCAGAGCAGTCACGACAGCTTGCCGAGACCGCGCTTGTCTTATGTGCAGGGCCTGGCCGACTACACCCAAAACAAGCAACTCGACCTTTGGGCCGTTTGGTCCGTCTTTACCAACAACGAAGACTATTTGCTGCGCGGCGAAACGCGCTACCGAAACTTTCCGGATCGATTTTACGGGATTGGCAACAGCAGCAGCGACGAAGATATGGAGCGCTACTACTACGACCTCATGAGTTTTAAAGCGCTCTTTATGAAGCGATTTGGGCGTCATCTCTTTGCCGGATTGGACTACCACCTCAGGCGGGAGTACAATTTTGAGTACTACGACGACCTAAATCTGGTGGACGGAACCGTGCCGGGCTACCAGGGTGGCGTGGGTTCTGCTTTGGGAATTGTGGTTTCTAAGGACAGTCGGGACAACGTGGTCAACGCCTACAAGGGTCAGTTTTTTGAGTTTTCGTCCTACTTTTTCAACAACGCCTGGGGCGGAACCTTCAATTTTACCGCGCTCAACGGTCTGTTTAATTCCTACACCGAACTGCGGCCCGGGTGGATTTTAGCTACCAATTCGCGGATCAACCTCAATTTTGGCGACGTGCCTTTTCTGGACATGGCCAAGGCCGGGGGCGAAGAAATGCTGCGCGGCTACGCGGCAAACCGATACCGAGACCACCATTTTGTGGGCAGCCAAGTAGAGCTGCGCATGCCCCTGTACCGGCGCTTTAGGGCCGTGGCCTTTGCGGGATTGGGAGAGGTGTTCCGCCAGCCTGCTCAGGTGCAGTGGAACAACCTTAAGTACAGCGTCGGGGGCGGTCTGCGCTATGCGATGAACGAGTCAGAGCGTCTGAACATACGTCTGGACTACGGCGTGGGCCGAGGATCAAGCAGCTTTTATTTCTCGGTAACTGAGGCTTTTTGACGGGGGTTCAATCGGGCTGTCCCCAACCCATCGAATCCGCAAACAGGTAGAGGTTTAAGAGCATAAAGAACAGGGCCGGAAGCGAAACGAGCAATCCATCCTTCACGCTCATTCGAACGATGAGTCCGCTCAGCATGAGCAGGCTCAGGCCCAGGGAGGCAAGGCTAAGAATGGGTTTAAAGTAGAGCCCAACCAGAAGGCCGGTGGCCCCTAAAATTTGCAGCACAACGGTCAGTAGTCCTATTTTCTCCAAATTGAAACGCTTGAATTCGCTTTTCATGTGGGGAGATCGGAAATAGGACGCGGCATAGGCGTAGAACGACAGACTCGAAACGAGAATGCCTAAGGTGGTCCAGGAGGCACTCACCCCCTAGTTAGCGCTCAAAGCCAGGACGACGCACAGCGCCAAAAGAAGTAAGGAGGGGACGTGCTTTACCAGAGGATTCTTGACGCTGAAGTGAAAGTACTGAGCTGCTACCATGAACAGGCCCATCAGTACCGCCGGGACTTGAACCAGATCCGGGTACCAAATTCCGGCAACAATCAGGGTTGCGAGGGCCACTTTTGAGACCCCCACCAGGCTGCGCGTTAAGTCGCTCAGGCCAAAAAGAGAAAACTCTTTGACAACGTTGCCGAAGCGAAAGGTCCAAACGAAGGCAACCGAAAGCCCAAGGGTTAGTTGAAGTAAGCTGGTGAAGTTGTCCATCGTTTGCTTTTTTTTAAATGTACGTCGTTGCGTTCACGCGGCCAAACGGAAGGGATCGTTCCGGGCTTTGGTGGCTACCTTGACCTTAAATTCCGGACGGTGCCGACGTCGGTTTCTTTTTCCGCACACCGCAGCGTTTATTTACCGCAGTCACCCCCTTTGTTGGGGAACAAAAACAGGGGTTTGCAAGTTACCTGAAGTAGTACGAAACCATGAGCGACAAAGGATTCTTCTTCAAACAGTTTGAGCCCAAGAGCATCTCGCCCTTTGACAAGCTCTTCGACATCTTCAAGGAGCTGATTGTGCACGTATCGGGCGATTTTGACGAGGCCATTGCTTGGCTCCGAGAACTGGACAAAGAATACGAGCTGACGGACGAGAACTACACCGTGGACGACTTTGTTGCTGAATTGCAGGAGCGGGGCTACATCCGCCCGGTGGTGGACGGCGACGGCGTTCCCGGCATGGGAATCACCGCCAAAACGGAACGACAGATCCGGCAAACGGCCCTCCAGCGAATCTTTGGCGATCTGAACAAAAGCGGGGCCGGAAACCACAAAACCAAAAGCTCAGGCGACGGCGACGAGCCCACGGGGGAAACGCGTCCGTACACGTTTGGCGACGGTTTGGACAAAATTTCCCTGACGGAAAGCATCAAAAAGGCCCAAATCAACCACGGGGTAGGCGATTTTCAGCTGAGCGAGGAGGACCTCGTGGTGGAGGACAGTCGGTTCAACGCCCAAATGAGCACAGTGCTGATGATTGACATCAGCCACTCCATGATCCTGTACGGGGAGGACCGCATCACGCCGGCCAAGAAAGTGGCCATGGCCTTGGCGGAGCTCATCACCACGCGCTACCCCAAGGACAGCCTGGACATCCTGGTCTTTGGAAACGACGCCTGGCGGATATCGATCCAGGAAATTCCGTACCTCAAGGTGGGCCCTTTTCACACCAATACGGTGGCCGGATTGCAGTTGGCCATGGACCTTTTGCGCAAAAGGCGAAACAGCAACAAGCAAATTTTCATGATCACGGACGGCAAGCCAAGCTGCGTGAAGGAGCGCGACGGCACTTATTACATGAACAGCAACGGGCTGGACCCCTACGTCACCGAACGCTGCTACACGCAGGCGGCCCAGGCACGTAAGCTGGGCATCCCCATCACCACCTTCATGATTGCGCGGGACCCCTACCTGCAGCAATTTGTGGACACGTTTACCGAAGCCAATCAAGGAAAGGCCTTTTACACCGGACTCAAAGGCTTGGGCGAGATGGTATTCAAGGACTACGAAAACAACCGAACCAAAAGACGCAAATAGGATGATCACTACGTTAGGAGAACTGAAGGCCACCGGCTACCAAAGCACGTCCATCAAGGACGAGCTCCGCGCCAACCTGATCAAGCACTTGGCCGCTGGAACAACGGTGTTTCAGGGCGTCCACGGGTTTGAGGAAACCGTGTTGCCGGAGCTGGAGCGCGCCGTGTTGTCCCGGCACAACATCAACCTTTTGGGCCTTCGGGGGCAAGCCAAAACCCGTTTGGCGCGCCTGATGGTGGAATTGCTGGACGAGTATGTGCCCATTGTAGCGGGGTCTGAAGTCAACGACGATCCCTTGGCGCCCATCTCCCGCTACGCCAAGGACCTCATTGCGGAAAACGGAGACGCCACCCCCATTGCGTGGCTGCACCGCTCGCAGCGTTATTCGGAGAAGTTGGCGACGCCCGACGTCACCGTTGCGGACCTCATTGGGGACATCGACCCCATCAAGGCAGCCAACCTCAAACTTTCGTACGCGGACGACCGGGTGATTCACTTTGGCATGATTCCGCGGGCCAACCGGTGCATTTTTGTACTGAACGAGATCCCGGACCTCCAGGCCCGAAACCAGGTGGCGCTGTTCAACATTCTCCAAGAGGGCGACGTGCAAATTCGCGGGTTTAGCATCCGACTGCCACTGGACATTCAATTTGTGTTCACCGCCAACCCCGAAGATTACACGAACCGTGGAAGTATTGTTACGCCGCTGAAGGACCGGATTGGATCGCAGATCTTGACGCACTACCCCAAAAGTGTTGCGGTGGCGCGCAAAATTTCTGCCCAAGAAGCCAAGGTGAACCAAGCCCAAGCCAACCGCGTTTACGTTCCGGATTTGGCGTACAACTTGTTGGAGCAAATCATTTTTGAGGCGCGGGAAAGCGAGTACGTGGACCACAAGAGCGGGGTAAGCGCGCGCATGAGCATCTCCATGCTGGAAAGTTTAGTCAGTACGGCAGAACGCCGCGCACTCCTCAACCAAGAAGATCACACCACCGTGCGATTGTCCGATTTCATGGGCGTGATCCCGGCCATCACCGGCAAAGTGGAGCTGGTGTACGAGGGCGAACAAGAGGGCGCTGCCTTTGTGGCGGAACAGCTCCTGGGCGCGGCCATCAAGACGCTGTGGCCCACCCTGTTCCCCAAGATTGAGAAGCTTACCAAAAAGTCCGAAAGCAGTCCGTACGCGCCGGCCGTGGCAGCGATTTACGAGCAGGGAGGCGTGTTGCTCTACGACGAATGCGACCAAGCCGAGTACGCATCTACCTTGAACAAGGTGACTTCCTTGGACGCTTTAATTACGCAGCACCAGCCCGATTTTGAGCCGCGCGACCTGCTCTTCCTCAAGGAATACATGCTTTGGGCTTTGGCCGAGCAGCAGCAGCTGGGCAAGGAGCGACTGCAGCACGGTTTTGAGTTCAACGAGTTTTTCTAAGCGATCGGCAAGTGGTTTCCTGGGGATTTCGTCAGGGAAGCACCAACTTTTTGCTCCTGCCGTCCGCGTAGCGGACAAAATACAATCCGTGGAGACCGTCGAGCTGGGTGCCGCAAAACCGTCCGTAGGCATCAAAAACGCCGACGATTGTAGGAGACAAAGTGTATTCCGTCTGACCGAAGGTAGCGGAAACGGTTAGGGTGAGGGGAAAATCGTAGTGTGCCTTGGGGTTCGCCACGCGCAAACAGCCTTCGAAGGAACCGTCGGTGGTTAGGTTGCGCAAAACCCAGGAGGTCTGACCATTTTGAACGACGTCCACCCCTGGGATAAGGAGTCTGGCCTGAGTGAAATCGATTCCACTGACCGAAACTTCCAACGAATCTCCCTGCAACCGATCGTGCGTTAGGGTAACCGTGCTGTCCGGGTGAAAGGCAATGTTGGTGGTGTTTTTGATGCCCGGCATGTTCCCGTAGAATACAAAGTACGTGTGCTGTATGCGGTTCACACCGATGCACTGGCCGTTGCGAAATTCGGACAGGGAATAGCCGGTGACGAAAGAACCCGTTTGATTGGGTGTCCATTGAATCAAGCCATTGGGACGTACCACATACGCACCGTAGTTGTTTAGCTGGGTGAAGTTCAGCATTGGAGTGAAAGTACTCCCGTTGTGCAACCTCGCGGGAAAGTCCGGGGCCACAAAGACGGAGTCTCCGTCGGTTTCTTCCAAAAACAGCGTGATTTGAGACCCCTTGTCAATCACCAAATGGGCGGGTAAATGATGACGCACGGTGGCCATGGAGTGCGAAGCAGAGCCCGCGGGCAGTTTGGTGTAGTCCATTGATACCACCGTTTTTGCTCCCGTAGGCGAATACCCGTTTGTGAGACTGGTGAGACGGCAACAATCCTCATAAACAAACCGGTAATTTCCGGCCGTCAGCATTCCTTTGGTTTTGTACGTATTGACTCTGTATCCTTGCCAAAATAGAGTGGTGTCGTAGGGAAGGTTGATGGGACTCAGTTGGGTGTAAATGCCTGAGGCGTTCTGCACCCAAATCTGGATGGGTAGTGCAACTCCTGCCGGGTATCCTCCGGGATCAGCGACCAAGATGAACTCCAGAACGACGGTGTCCGAGGTGCCGATCTGCTTGGCATTGAAATGGCCCCCCATAAAGTGGGTGGCCTCTACCGCTTGCGCGGCAAAAAATGCAAGTACAAACAGGGCTATTCGCAACATCTTTTTTGGGTTTTCGCCTCAAAATTCATCCTTGTTTCGTTGCAAAAAACTACCAATTATTTTTCGGGACGGTTGGGGCTTTTTTCGGTGGCTCATGGTGCACTGTGCCGGCCTGCCAAAAACGAAAGGACGAAAACAACCCGAAACCCCATCGAATTAGGGTGTAAATTCGTCTCATGACAATGCGTGAAAGAATTTCGGAAATGCTCAGCTTTGGCCTGCTGTTGTTCGTGGTAAATGCTTGGCTCATCCCCTGGTTTCAAGGCAAAACGCTCACGGGCACGGAAATCGCCGTATACGCAGGCACCTCGGCTTTGGGCTGCGTGGCGTACCACTACACCACCCAGTGGATGAAGAGGCGTCGGAAGGGAAAAAATCCCAACGCCTGAGGATCCCGATCAGTCCGCTTGGAACAACGATTCCACCGGCGTTTGAAACGTCTTAGCTAAGGCCAGGGCAAGCGGCAAACTGGGGGCGTACTTCCCCTGCTCGATGGCGTTGATGGTTTGGCGGCTGACGCCTACGGCGTCTGCCAGTTCCTGCTGGGACCAATCTTTGTCGGCCCGGAACACCTTGATTTTATTCTTCACGGCCCGATGCGTAATGCGTTCGTAAGGACCAAGCCAGCAGGACGTTGAACAACACCAAGAAGGCCACCAGTTGTGCGTACATCACGTACAAGTAAGTGGCGCCGTACACCGTAAGGGTGGCCGCCAAAAAGAGCAAGGCGTTGATCCAGGTGGCGTGCGCCAGTGCCTTCCACCGAAGTTGCCGGATGAGCTCATCTTCCACGCGTTCGCGGGAAAATCCCAGCACCAAGCCGCTCAAGGTAACCACCACCAGCAGCAACTCGTCCGTCAAATTGTTCACCACCCACTGCGGCCCCGCGGCCGTGCTGCTTAAAAATTCGTCCGACCACAGAGCGGGAATGCGCCAAGACAACCACTTGATGCCGCCCTCCGGGGCGCCCACCGCCAACCAAAAGGCCGCCAACAGGACGCTGAGCGAAAACAAAACTGCGGCAGGGGCTTTCCAAGCTGCCGGCAACAAACCGTCGTTTTTCATGCGTGTAGTTTTCTTGTTCAACGGGTCAAATGTATATATTATTTTACATATTGTAAAACATATTTTACATTTTTAATCATTTGCACCGGTTAGCAACAAAAAAAGCGCCCCGCTGAGCGGGGCGCTTGAGTACCTAATCGTACCGGTTTAACGCTACGACTTCATCAGTTGCTTGGTCTGCACGCCCAGATCCGTTTGAACGCGGACCCAGTAAATTCCAGACTTCCAACCTGAAGTGTTCAGCACCAATTCATCTTCAATGCCCACCGTTTGGTCCAGGATCAGTCTGCCCAGAGCATCCAGTACCTGAACTTTGTGCGCGTGCATACCGTCCAGACGCAAACGTGCAAAGTTGTTCGCGGGATTGGGGATGATTTGGAACGACGCCGTTGCCTGCTCCTGAACACCAACGTTGTAGCCCACTGCGTTCAACGCCTTGGCCATGCGGGGCAGGATGAAGCCCATCACGGTATCAATGTAGAGTTTAGACTGCGCCTTAACGTTTGGATTTGTTTCGTTAGCAGACAAGGGATCGGATGGATCCCACCAATCCCAAGGGTTGGCGTTTACCTTGAATGGCATTGCTGCATTGGGCGGCATCATATTGAAGGTGTACAGATTCTCTTGGTTGCCCACGTTGTAGGGATTGTTCCGTGCCTTAACCGACAACGGGTCCATCATGGATCCCGCATTGAATACGGAGTTGTTTCCAAACGTGTTGGCCATCTTCACTGCTGTGTGGCTTCCGGCAACATCCACCACGGGAAAGAAACTGCCTGCAATGGGCACGTTCACCATGCCGCGGTAGTACGGCGCAAAGAAGTCGAACCGACTGTGCAAGCTGATTACGGCCGCGTCTCCCTGAGCCATCCATGCCGAATCACCCAAGGCTCCTCCCAAGTTCGCAACAAAGTTGACGTTGGACGGAATGCCTTTGTATAATTCAATGTTGCGTCCTGGCTGCGTCTGATCAACCAACGGCAAGCCGGTTACCGGGTGCGCTCCAATGATGGTTGCCTTACCGCCGTAACCGTTCCAATCGCCAACGCGAGCCGTGTCCACGTAGGGCGTGCCGGCCATTACTGCATTGCCAAAGATGCCCGTGCCTGCGGTGGTGTACTTGAATTTGGCCGGTGATGCAACTTCTGCAAGGTTGTTGATGGTGGCGTACGCGAGGGTTACGTATCCGCCAGAACCAACGCCAATCAACGAGATTGCATTTGGATCCACTCGGTACGGATCACCTTGAACCAATTTGGAAGCGCGAACAGCACGAACGCAAACCTTTGCATCTTGAACGGCATTGTAAACCGCCATCAAGTTGGTTCCGCGTCGGAGGTCCAAATTGGTGGAGTTGGCCAACCAACCCAAACGATAAGATGCAGACACGGCAATGAAACCGCGTCGAGCAAAACGCTTCGCAATTTCAACCACCGCCGAATCTTTGCGGTCTCCCATGGGCGACGCCAATCCTTTGGGCAAGAAAGATCCCGTGTGGAACAGAATCACCACTGGACGAGAAGCCACGGGGTCTGCCACGGTATCGGGCATGTAGATGTCCGCATACATGGGCACCACCATGGGTCCTCCCATGCTCGCGGGAACGTACTGACTGAAATTGTAGCCGTAGGCCACATTGTTCAGTGTTGTAATTTGCGAATTACTGAAAATCTCGTCTGTGTAGCGCTGCTGCGCCCAGAGTGATTCTGCAGTAACTACAGATGTTAAAGCCCACAACAGAGCTAATGAGTACTTTTTAATCATAGCTTATTTTGTTAATTATCTGAAACTTACGACTTTTTTTTCACTTTAGACAAATCACACGTTACCGTAGCATAAGCCAATCGGCCCACCGTCGGTCCGCCGTACACCTGAATAACCTGTGCGTTGAGCAGGTTGCTTGCCCCCAATTTTACCGTCCATTTTGATGTTGGCTTGTACCAAGAAACTTGCGCATCCACCAAGCTGTAACTGTCAATGGCTCCCGTGAATTGAGGAGACCCTTCAAACAAAAAACCCTGAACCCATTTGTACGTAACGTTAAAGCCGCAAAATCCAGACGCAATTTTCCAATCCAAATCGCGACCAGATACGGAAATATTGAATTTATTTGCCGGAGTGTTGTAGGCCGGGATGATGGGGTCGTCTACCGCGGAATTCAAGACATTCCACGTGTAGTTGCCGGCAAGGGTATACCGCGAAAAATAGTAGTTGACTCCTGCACTGAAGCCCTGTGTGGTAACCATTTGCTCTGCATTTGAGGCTATTCGGTACGCTTGCACGCCTTTCAGCCGGTCCACCGCGGAGCCTCCCGGGTCGTCCTCAATCTTCAACCCAATGTGGTACCCAATGAAGTCCGTGTACCAACTGTAGTAGTAGGTGGCATCTACGTACAACTTCTTCCATAAAGTCGTCCGCAAGCCTACCTCTGCGTTGCGAACTTGTTCCGGACGAACGGCCTCCCGGTTGTAGTAATCCCAAACCCAAGAAGATCGTTCCTGAACCCCCGCGCCTAAAAACTGCTGTACCTCGTTTATGGTAACCAGGGAGTCGTATCCGTTCAAATTACCCAACAACAGGGCGCGCCCCACGTTGTAGTATAAGTACTGGTCCTGCAAGGTTGGGTTCCGAACGGCTGAAGAGACGCCAAAACGCAGCACGGTGCTGCTGTTGGGCTTGTAAACGGCCGATGCCGCCGGTGATGCCAGCCATCGGAAGTTTTGGTTCTTGTCCAATCGGCCGGAAGCATTTACCGTCCATCGGTTCCAGCTCCGCTCCCATCCTCCGTACAACCCAAATTCAGAAACCCGCAGTCTGCGTCCGTTGGTGTCGCTGAACAAGGTTCCGCGCGAATTGGGCGCGTACCGCCGATAACTTCCGCCCAAGGTCCAAACACCAAATGCATCACTTTGCCATTTCCTTTGTCCGTGTACATGCGCTAAAGACGAACGGTCCCAAAATCGACTCCCCCCTTCATTGAACGTGCGGGAAATAATGTGCTCCTTGAGGGCCGCGAATCCGGCAGAACCGGGTAGCAACAAACTGTCTGGATCGTAAGCCGCATTCATCCAATTCCGGTTGCTTTCGTGGAACGCCTGAAACTGATCCGGATTCGCAGCCGCAAAATCGCGCATTTGCGCGCTGAACTCCTCAAACGGCAGCGACTCATCCGGAAAACCCGGCAAGGCACGCAGGCTTGGCTTCTGGAATATGGTCCAAAAGGAGCGGTACTGATTGGCCCAAAATCCCTCGTTCAACACCGAGTCTTGCATGCGCAAGGCCGTGAAGTAGGCATCGTATGTTTTCCCGGCATCTTCGTGGGTGGTGTACGCGCGGACAAACCATTTATCCTCTTTTCGCAGCTCAACCCTGTTTTGAAGAAAAAGTATATCCTTTAAACTGAACCGGTTGTCTCCCTGGTAAACGGTGGTTCCGGTGCCAAAATTGAAGCTGTAAATGCCCTCTATGCCCGTTCTGGTTTTGTAGTGCAGGGCCGATGCGATTTTGAGGTTTTCCGTATTGTAATCCACAAGCTCGTCTTCTTCAATTCCGCGGCGGTGGTAATTGCCAATGCCGGCATACGTCTTGACATCCCCTCCGTCGTTGTAGGCAATCTCGTCGCCGTACCGATTGACGGCGTCGTACCCCCCCGGATTGGTAATGGACGACGGTGAATCGTCTGTTGCGTTCAAATTGGTGGCTTCCCAATCGTCTGCGCGCAGGGCAAATAAGTTGATTTTGTAGACCCAACTGGGGGATCCATCGGCTCGCTGAAACGCTTCTGCATGGCGAAAGGCCACTTCCGCCAACCGTCGTTCTCCCGCCTTCATCTGGAACGCAGTCCCCTGAAATCGATAGGGGTCTTTGGTGTTGATGGAAATTACCCCATTAAAGGCCGACGGTCCGTACAACGCTCCTACCGCGCCCGAAATAATGTCTACCTGCTGCACGTCCAGTTCGGAGGCACCCAAGAAATTCCCCAAAGAAAAGTTCAAACCGGGTGCCTGATTGTCTATTCCGTCGATGACCTGAAGGCTGCGAACCGGGCTGGTGCTGTTGAAACCGCGGGTGTTGATGATCTTAAAACCAATGCTGGCTGAGGTAAGATCCACTCCCTTCATGGCTCCCAGGGCCTCATAAAAATTGGGGGCAGGCGCCTCTTTCATGGAGACCAGATCCAACGCCTCAATGGTCAAAGGCGCCTGTTTTTGCTTTTCGCTGATTTTGGCACCCACAACCTCAGCGGCTGAAAGTTGCGTGGACGCAGGCTTGAGCCCCACCAACAGGGACTTCTGTTCACTGCGTATTTCTACTTGGGTCTCTTGGTAGCCAAACGACGTAATTCGAATCCTCCCGGGGACCGCTACCGACGGCAACCAAAATCGCCCGTCCAGGTCCGTCGCCGTTTTTGTTGTGCCCCAATAAACCACGGACTGCAAAGGCTCTCGCGTGCGTTCGTCCACTACTTGGCCCGCAACCGAAACGTTTTGAGCCCGTAAATCCGCACCAAAAACCACCGCGATAAGCGCACAAAAACCACGAAAAAAAATATTTTTCACTCCCATACTTACTGATCAAGCATCACCAATGTACGGATTATCTGCGCATTAAATCTGATTTCTACTGGCGTGGAGGATGGTTTACCTTTACCCCATGAAGAATCAAAAAACCATCTACTGGATTGCCACCGGCATCATCGTAGTATTCGAAGGAGTCATGCCGGCACTGACGGGCACGTCCGAGATGGCTCGGGCGGGCATGGCGCACTTGGGCTACCCGGGATACTTTGCCTTGATGCTGGCCACCTTTAAAGTAGTGGGCGTTCTGGCGTTGGCGCTTCCGTTCGTGCCCAAAACCTTGCGCGAATGGGCCTACGGGTGCTTTGTTTTGGAACTGATCTCCGCAACGTGGAGTCATGCAGCCGTGGACGGCTGGAGCAACGGACAAACGTATTTCCCAGCGGTGATATTGGGCATCTTGCTGACGTCGTACTTCACACGGAACGGTGCCTACGCAGCTTCTGCACAGCCCGCCTCCTAAGCCCTCCCGGTTTTAAAGCGGCCCGTTTCCGTGCTTTTTGCGCGGATTCTTGACGGCCTTATTTTCCAAGAGCGCAAAAGCTTCCAACAAGCGAATGCGCGTTTGGCTGGGGAGGATGACTTCGTCCACGTAACCGCGCGCGGCGGCGCCGTAGGGGTTGGCAAACGCTTCGGCGTATTCGGCTTCCTTCTGGGCCCAGGTTTCGGCCGGATTGCTGCTGGCCTCAATTTCCTTCTTGAAAATGATTTCCGCAGCGCCTTTGGCACCCATGACGGCAATTTCCGCCGTGGGCCACGCAAAGTTGAGGTCCGCCCCTATGTGCTTGGAGTTCATGACGTCGTAGGCACCGCCGTAGGCCTTGCGGGTAATGACGGTAATGCGCGGGACGGTGGCTTCCGCAAAGGCGTAAAGCAGTTTGGCGCCGTTGGTGATGATGGCGTTCCACTCTTGGTCCGTGCCGGGCAGGAAGCCGGGAACGTCTTCAAGCACCAACAAAGGAATGTTGAAGGCGTCGCAAAAACGCACAAAACGCGCTGCCTTTTGGGAGGATTTGATGTCCAAGACGCCCGCGAGGAAGGCCGGCTGGTTGGCCACAATGCCGATGGAACGACCGCCCAGTCGGGCAAATCCCACCACGATGTTTTCCGCAAATTCGCGGTGCACTTCAAAGAAAGAGGCGTCGTCCACCAACCCGTCGATGACCGCGCGCATGTCGTACGGGGCGTTGGCGTTCTCGGGGATGACGGTGTCCAGGGCCGGGCGCGACTCGTCGGACGGCGTGTAGTCCCACCGCGGAGGAAGTTCCTGGCAGTTCTGCGGAAGGTAGGACAGCAACGTGCGGAAACCGTCCAGCAGTTCGCGTTCGTTGGGGTAGGTGAAATGCGTGACGCCGCTTTTGCTGGCGTGGGTAAAGGCGCCACCCAATTCCTCGGAGGTCACCTCCTCGTGGGTCACCGTTTTCACGACGTTGGGGCCGGTGACGAACATGTAGCTGCTGCCTTCCACCATGCCGATGAAGTCCGTCAGCGCGGGGGAATAAACAGCTCCTCCAGCACAGGGGCCCAGGATCGCGCTCAACTGGGGAATGACGCCGCTGGCGCGGGTGTTTCGGTAGAAAATATCTGCGTAACCGCCCAGAGAAACAACGCCCTCTTGGATGCGTGCACCGCCGGAATCGTTGAGGCCGATGACGGGAACCCCATTGTCCATAGCCAGGTCCATGATTCGGCAAATTTTCTGCGCGTGGGCCTCCGCCAGCGATCCGCCCAAAACGGTGAAGTCTTGCGCAAAAACAAACACTTTGCGGCCGTCGACCAAACCGTAGCCGGTCACCACACCGTCGCCCAGGAATTTCT
Source organism: Flavobacteriales bacterium (assembly GCA_947464785.1). GTDB lineage: Bacteria > Bacteroidota > Bacteroidia > Flavobacteriales > Schleiferiaceae > CAMDTE01. The sequence continues at coordinate 23,043 of CANHXZ010000001.1, forward strand.
GTTGGTCCAAGCCAAACAGGGTGCTGCGGTGCTCCACCAATCGGCCAATTTCCACGAAGGAATTGGGATCCAAGAAGAGCTCAATGCGCTCGCGCGCGGTCAATTTTCCTTTGGCGTGCTGGGCGTCGATGCGGGCCTGACCGCCGCCCAACTGGGCCTGTGCGTTCAAGTCCTTCAACCGGTCGAGGGGGGATTTTTGAGCCATGGGGCAAAGGTACAACGAGAGGAACCGATGCCCAAAGTTAAATGTTTATTTTTCTAACCTTTTTTTGTTGGATAACAATACAATTTATAAATTTGCAGGGTGAAAAACGAAACCGAACAAAATCTAGGGGCGGCACTTACCGCTTGGCGCAAAAAATATACACTATCGCAAGATCAAGTCGCCGGAATTATGGGGGTTGCACGGACGGCTGTGGTTCAAATTGAAGGCGGAGGAAGGCAGTTAGGCTTGTACGAAGCGCGCGCCTTGGCACACTACTACGGCATTCCCTTGGATGCCTTGTTCTTTCCGCCTTCTGAAACGGACAATCGCACAGGACTTTTGAACGAACCCACAGCGACCTATGCGCCTGTTCTCCCATCGGAACGAACGGTGTCTGCTTGGAATCCGGCCGCTTTCGCAGAGGCCATACTCTTCCTATTGGAATCAATCGGGCCTGCTAACGGTTTGAACGAATCGACGGCGCTCCTATTAGCCTATTTGTCTGATTTCGAACACTACGCGCGATACGAGACCGGGATTACGGGAGCCAAATACCTCAAAACGGGTCCCTCCTCCTTAACGCTTTCCAGCCGAAAAGTCTTGGATGAGTTGTACGCAAGCGGGCGCGTGCAACGTCTTGCCGATGGTCCAAACAAAGGTGGTTCTGCGCGGTTGCTTGCATGGGATCAGGCCAACCCGCGGCTGTTAAGCGGTACTGCTTTTTGGGTATTATCCAACACTGCCCGGCGATTTGGCCATTTTTCGCCTGAAGAACTTAGCGCACTCGTGGAAACCGACGTGCCCTTAAAAGGAGCCGCCATCGGCTCTGAGCTCAACTACGAGCTGGCTTTTTACCGGTTACCGCCTTTTTATTCGCCCATTCATGAAGAATGACCTTTGGCTTGCCGATCCCCGTTTTTTGAAGGATATCAAACGCCACGAACGCAAATGGAAAACGGTTTCATACGACGTTCAAAACGTGTTGCTCGCTTTGTCTGCAGACGATCGCATGATCTCCTACCTTGGGAAACCCATGCCAGGCGTACCCGTTGGGTCTGGAATTTGGAAAATTCGGAAAATCGCATCGCGAAGTTTTCCCGGAAAAGGCATCCAATCCGGTTTTCGAATGATGATTTCGGTAACGTCCCACCGATCGGTCTGCTTGGAACTCTACCACAAATCCCAGCAAGAACATGCCGATCCAGCGCGTTTTCGGATTAACCCTGAAGAATGCGTGGAATGGTATCGAACGCGAGCCCTCTAAATGATCCCGATCAGTCGTTCAGCTTCAAAACGGCCAAGAAGGCTTGCTGGGGAACTTCAACGTTGCCCAACTGACGCATGCGCTTCTTGCCCGCCTTTTGCTTTTCCAAAAGTTTGCGTTTGCGGGAGATGTCACCGCCGTAGCACTTGGCGGTTACGTCCTTGCGGAGGGCAGACAGGGTCTCGCGGGCAATGATCTTGGCGCCAATGGCGGCTTGAATGGCAATGACGAACTGTTGGCGCGGGATGAGTTCTTTGAGTTTCTCGCACAGCCGGCGGCCGATATCGTGGGATTTGACGCGGTGGATCAAGGCAGACAGGGCGTCTACGGGCTCGCTGTTCAGGAGGATGTCTACTTTCACGAGGTCCGACGCCCGGTACTCCGTGGGGGTGTAGTCAAAGCTGGCGTACCCGCGGGAGATGGTCTTGAGGCGGTCGTAGAAGTCGAATACGATTTCTGCCAAAGGCATGTCAAAAGAGAGCTCCACACGGTCTGAGGTGAGGTAGGACTGCCCTTTGATCTCGCCGCGCTTGTCGATGCACAGGGTCATGATGGCGCCCACGTACTCGGACTTGGTGATGATCTGTGCCTTGATGTACGGCTCTTCAATGCGGTCCAACCGGGTAACGTCCGGGTAGTCCGACGGATTCGTCACCAGCACGCGCGCGCCCGGATCGGACTTCATGTAGGCGTAGTAGCTTACGTTGGGAACGGTGGTGATGACGGTCATGTTGAATTCGCGCTCCAATCGCTCTTGGATGATCTCCATGTGGAGCATGCCCAAGAAGCCGCATCGGAAGCCAAAGCCCAAGGCAGCCGACGTTTCGGCCTCGTAGGTGAGGGAGGCGTCGTTCAGCTGGAGTTTTTCCAGGGAGGCGCGCAGTTCTTCAAATTCTTCGGTGTCCACCGGGTAAATTCCGGCAAAAACCATGGGTTTCACGTCCGTAAAGCCCTCAATGGCCACCGTGGCGGGCCGATCGGTGCCGGTGACGGTGTCGCCCACTTTGACTTCGCGCGCGTCCTTGATGCCGGAAATGAGGTAGCCCACGTCACCGGCGCGCACTTCGTCGCGCGGGGATTTGTCCAGTTTCAGGATGCCCACCTCGTCCGCGAAGTAGGTCTTGTCCGTGGCCATGAACTTGACTTTTTGGCCTTTTTTGATGACGCCGTTCTTCACGCGGAAGATGGCTTCAATGCCGCGGTAGGAATTGAAGACGGAGTCAAAAATGAGGGCTTGCAGCGGGGCGTCCTCCTCGCCTTTGGGCGCGGGAATGCGGTCTACAATGGCGTCCAAAAGCACCTGAACGCCGTCGCCGGTTTTGGCACTGACGCGCAAAATATCCTCCATCTTGCACCCAATGAGGTCGATGATTTGGTCCGACACCTCGTCCGGATTGGCACCGGGGAGGTCCAGTTTGTTCAAAACCGGAATGATCTCCAAGTCGTGCTCAATGGCCAGGTAGAGGTTGCTGATGGTCTGGGCCTGAATGCCTTGGGAAGCGTCCACCACCAACAGCGCGCCTTCGCAGGCCGCGATGCTCCGGGAAACTTCGTAGGAAAAGTCCACGTGGCCCGGGGTGTCGATCAAGTTCAGACGGAAGTGCTCTTTGCCGCGGACGTAGTCCATTTGGATGGCGTGGCTCTTGATGGTGATGCCGCGCTCGCGCTCCAAATCCATGTTGTCCAGCAACTGGGCCATTTTCTCGCGGGAGGTAACCGTTTTGGTGACGTCCAACAGGCGATCGGCCAAGGTGCTTTTTCCGTGGTCGATGTGGGCAATGATGCAGAAGTTTCGGATATTTTTCATGCGAATAAGGAACGCAGACGGTGCAGTAAAGGTTCTATATCAGTGAGGCGAAGGGTTCCAACGGAGAGGCGGAACCAGGGGCTGGTGGCGGAGGCGCCGAAGGCGCCGAACGGCACCAGGGCGATGCCGGCGTCGTTCAACAAACGCGAAGTGGCGTCGGGCAAATCCACCCGCACGGACAAGTAAATGGCTCCTTGCGGGGCAATGGAGTCCACCGGAAATCCTTCGGCTTTCAAGGCTTGGAAGCCAGCGTGGAGCGCCATCAAGCGTTCCAAGGAAGCCTTTTGAATCACCCGAACGTCCTGATCCGCCTGCGGAGTGCCCAGGTAACGCGCCACCGCCACTTGTTCGGGCTTGGGAGCCCATGCGCCCAAGTGGCCCAGGAGGGTTTTCATTTTGGCGATCAGGGGAGCAGGCCCCACGGACCAGCCCACGCGTACGCCCGTGGCGGCAAAGCTCTTGGAAATGCCGTCCACGTACACGGTAAATTCCTTCATTTCCGGGCGCAGGCCCACCGGATGCACGTGCGCGGTGTCGTCGCCGGTGAGGGTCCAGTACATTTGGTCGTAGAGCACGAGAACCGGGCGTCTGCCGCTGTTGGCCCGACGTCGGTTTTCCTCCAGCACGGCGTCGCACAAGGCGCCCAAACCGTCGGCCGTAAAGACCGTTCCGGTGGGGTTCAAGGGCGAGCACAAGGCCAATAAACTGGCGGTTTCCAAGGTGGGAAGGACCTGTTCCGGCGTGGGCATGAAGCCGTTTTCCGGCAGCGCTTCCAGTTCCACGGGGGTTCCCCCCACGAGGTAGGTGTAGTGGTTGTTGTTCCAGCTGGGGACGGGGTACACCACATGTTCGCCCGGATTCACCCACGCTTGGTAAATGGCGTAGATCAAAGGCCTGCCGCCCCCGGCCACCAGAACTTCGGTGTTCGGGTTGCACGGCAACTGCAAAGCATCCGCGTACCACTGAGCTACAGCGGCCCGAAGCGGCGCAATGCCGTCCGCAGGTGGGTAGTTGGTTTCGCCCGCGCGGTAGGCCGCTTGAATGCCTTCGGAAAGTGCCTCAGGCAACGGGAAAACCGCGGGATCAAAGTCGCCAATCGTCAAATTGAGGATGTCCTTTCCCTGCGCTTTGAGCGCGTTGATTTCTCCAGCGAGTTTGATGATCTCGCTGCCAATCAAATGGGCGGCTTTGTTGGATACTTGCATGGCGTTCTGATGAAGGTGCAAAGGTACCAAATCCCTGCCGGACGGCCTTGGAGAATTGAGTGGGTCAGCAGACGCTGCGGGCGGACCAAAAAAAGAGGCCGCCTCGTGCGAGGCGGCCTCTCAAAATAGGGGCTGCGCGGCCGCTGGGGGCCGCAAATCGTACATTCGTTTACTTCACCAACGTCATCTCCTGCACCAGGTGACCGGCGCCGGCGTACTTGTCGATGATGAACAAAACGTAGCGGATGTCGCACGAGATGGTGCGCTGCAGCTGCGTTTCAAAGAAAATATCGCCGCTCATGGCTTCCCAGTTGCCGTCGAACGCCGTTCCAATCAACTCGCCGCGTGCATTGATCACCGGAGAACCGGAGTTGCCGCCCGTGATGTCGTTGTTGGAAATGAAGCCCACGGGCAATTCGCCCGCTGCGTTGGCGTAGATGCCGTAGTCCTTGGCGTCGTACAGCGCCTTCAGTTTGGCGGGCACCTCAAATTCTGGATTGCTGTTGTCCATTTTCTGCATCACGCCTTCCAGGGTGGTGTAGTGCTTGAACGTCACGCCGTCTTTGGGCTGGTAGCTGCCCACCTTGCCGTACGTCATGCGCATGGTGGAGTTGGCGTCTGGCGCCCATTTCTTCTCCGGCATCATCTCGCGTACCGCAGCGGACCACTGGCGGTAAGCCAATGCCTTCTTGTCTGCCGTGGCCTTGCGCGCTTTGGCACCGCCCGTGCGGAGGTCCCAAATTTGCTTCATGGCTTGGCCCAGCAAATCGCTTTCAACAGAAGCCAACGTGGGGTTGGCCGCCCAAGCCTCGTAGCGTGCAGCGTCCGTAAATACAGACGAACTGTACACTTTGGCTGCAAAATTCGCAAACGAACCGTGCTCGGCGTTGACTTTGGTCAGGAAGGCAGGAAGCTGGTCTGCGGGCACGTTTTTGGCCCACATTTCCCACAAAATAGCCATCATTTCTTGGTCCGACGCCGCGTTGAACTCCGCAAAAAATCCGGTTCCACCTTCTTTCAACGAGGCGGCCAATTTGGCTACGTCCTCTGAGGAAGCATCTTTCTTCAGCATGGCCAAACGGCGGTAGGCGGTCAAGGCCAACATGGGGGCTGCGGGGCCGCGCAAACCGGCTTCGTTCGCATAGACGTCGCCCACCACGGTGGGATCGGACTCCTGGTAGGATTCTGCCAACAACTGCAAGGTGTTGCCGTACTTCGCTTGACGCGCGGGGTCTTGCGCCACCCAAGTGCGGAAACGGTTTTCCAAAGCGGCCTTCTTGTCGAACACCTTGTTGTTTTTGAGCTGCTCGGTTTGGCCGATGAAGTACTTCCAGTAGTTTGCGGTCTGCGCGTAGTTGGCGGACAACATGATTTCCACCTTCTTATCGGCATTCATGTACTTCTTCATGGTCTTGAGCTTCGCGTCGCGAATGGTCACCACCGTGGGGTTGTACTTGTCGATGGCCTGCTGCACGCCCCAGGAGCTGAGGTAGCGGTTGGTACGGCCTGGGTACCCAAAAACCATGGTGAAATCACCGTCTTCCACGCCGCGCAAGCTCACGGGCAGGTGGTGCTTGGGCTTCAAAGGAACGTTGGCGGGGTCAAAGCCCTTGGACGGGGTGCCGTCGGCGTTCATGTACACGCGGAACATGCTGAAATCGCCGGTGTGGCGGGGCCACATCCAGTTGTCGGTATCGCCGCCGTACTTGCCCACGCTGCTGGGCGGTGCACCCACCAAACGCACGTCGTTGAAGGTGTTGTAGACAAACAGGTAGAACTCGTTGCCGTGGTAAAAGGACTCCACCGATGCGTTGTAGGTAGTGCCTTCGGTTGCTTTTTTCGTCAATTCTGACGCTGCCTTGGCGATGGCCGCGCGGCGCTCGTCTTCCGACATGCCGGCCGTCAGCTGGGCGTTGATTTGTGCGGAAACGTCTTCCATGCGCACCAAAAAGGCCGCGTACAAACCGGGGTTGGGCAGCTCTTGCTCCTTGTTCATGGCCCAAAAGCCGTCGTCCAAGTAGTTGTGCTCCACAGTGGAATGCGTTTGGATGGCGTCGTAGCCGCAGTGGTGGTTGGTCAGCAGCAAGCCCTGCGAGGAAATCACTTCGCCGGTGCAAAATCCGCCGAAGGAAACGATGGCGTCCTTCAGGGAGCCGTGGTTTACGTCGTACAGATCTTTGGCGGACAACTTCAGTCCGGCCTTGCGCATGTCTTGGTAGTTGAGCTTCTGCATCAAGAGCGGAAGCCACATGCCTTCGTCGGCCCGAACGGCCGTGGGCAATGCCAGGATCAGGGCGAGTAGGAGGGAGAGGAATCTTTTCATAGGGATCAAAGTTAAGGTGCAAATGCAAACGGAGGTATTGGAGCTCCGGGGGCACCTTCCGTACCTTGGTGGGCCATGATTGTACACCCTGCCCCCAGCCACCAGCCCACGGTGCGTCCCAACCGCGCCCAAACCGCTGCCGTTGCCAACGGAACGGTCCGCATCGCCACCGAAAACGGCTGCCAACTCCTCGTTTCTGCGGTGGACGACGGGGTTCTGCGCCTTCGCTTTTCGCCCGACGGGCAGGAACTTCCGGATCATTCGTACGCCTTGGACCCGGGGTCTTCCTTAGCGCTTGAAGCAACCGAAGCAGCCATCCACTGGACGGAGGATGCGGTGCAGGGAATCTTGCGCACGGCCGGCGCGCAGTGGGTGGTCCAAAAGGACGGATTGGCTTGGGCCTTGAGTACCGAAAAAGGTGAACTGCTGGTGCAAACGGACGCCGGTTTCCACGCGCAGCCGGACGCTCAAAACGGCGGTTTTACCTGCGGCCTGGGCTTGCGCAGCAGCAAAAACGAGCGCTTTTACGGCCTGGGAGACAAGGCCGGGCGCCTCAACCTGAAGGATCAGTGCCTGGTTCATTGGAACACCGACGCCTTTCGCTACCAAGCGGATACGGATCCGTTGTACAAAACCGTGCCCTTTTACATTGGCTTGAACAACGGCAAAGCCTACGGGGTGTTTGTGGACACCCCCGCCCCCACCCGGTTTGATTTTGGGGCCGGACGCGCGGACGGCGTGGACCTCACCGCCGCCACCGACGAATTCAACCTGTACTTGATTGCCGGTCCGGACCTTCTGGACGTGGTGCGCCGCTACACCCGCCTGACCGGACGCACCCCGCTCCCACCCCTTTGGGCCCTGGGCCTGCACCAATCCAAATGGGGCTATGCCTCCCACGGCGAAGTAGTGGGCCTAGCGGAAACCTTTCGCCGCCACCGCCTGCCGTGCGACGCGCTGTATTTGGACATCGACTACATGAACGAGTACCGCGTCTTCACGTGGGATTCGGACCGATTCCCGCAGCCCCGAGCCACGGTCAACGAGCTCCTGACGCACGGCATCCGAACCGTCGCCATCCTGGACCCCGGGGTGAAAATAGACCCGGACTACTCGGTATACGCCGAGGGACTGGAGCGCAACGTCTTCTGCCGCACGGCCGACGGCGCCCTGGCCTCCGGCAAGGTGTGGCCCGGCGAATGCCGCTTCCCGGATTTCACCCACCCCGATGCCCGCGCTTGGTGGGCCGCCCGCGTGGCCGCCTTCGCGAAAGAATCCGGCGTTCACGGCCTGTGGAACGACATGAACGAACCCGCATTGATGGGCGTTTCCAGCAAAACCCTTCCGGAAGGGATTCGGCACGACGCAGACGGCAACCCCTGCTCGCACCGCAAAATCCACAACGCCTACGGCATGCAGATGGCGCGCGCCACGCACGACGGGCTGCGTCAACACGCCCCCAACCGGCGTCCTTTTGTGCTCACGCGCGCGGCCTTCAGCGGCACCCAACGCTACGCGCTCTCCTGGACCGGGGACAACACCGCCTCCTGGGAACACCTCTCCGTGGCCAACCGCCAAGTGCAGCGCCTCAACCTCTCCGGCATGGGTTTCACGGGATCGGACATCGGGGGTTTCATTGAACAGCCCGACGCCGAACTTTTTGTGCGCTGGGTGCAGTTGGGGTCCTTTCATCCCTACTGCCGCATCCACAGCTCCGGCCACCACGGCGATCAAGAACCGTGGAGTTTTGGCGCGGACACCTTGGCTCGGGTGCGCTATGCGCTGGAACTGCGCATGACCCTCCTGCCCTATTGGTACACCGCCTTTTGGCAGCAAGCACAAGACGGCACGCCCGTCCTGACTTCCTTAGTGGCCGCAGACCCCAGCAATCCCCAAACCCACCACCGCGAGAACGAGTTTCTGGTGGGTTCGCACCTGCTGGTGGCGCCCGTGGTGGAGCATGGACGGCGCGCGCAGCGCGCCTACCTGCCGCAGGGTCCCTGGTACGCGTGGGAAGATTCCCAAACGTTTGCGGGCCGCGAAGAACATCCGGTGGCGGCGCCCCTGCACCGCATTCCGCTGTTTGTGCGCGCCGGTGCGTGCATCCCGCGCTACCCGGTGCAGCAACACGTGCACGAACGCCCGGTAGAAGAATTGGTTTTGGACGTGTACGGCCCGACGGACGGCATAACCGTTCGCTCGCAAGGGTATTTTGATGCCGGCGACGGCGTGCCGGAACCCGGCAATCTCTTGCCCCACGAACTCCGCACTTGGACCACCGAAGCACACGCCTCTAACGGATGGACGCTGCACCAGGAGTGCTCGAACCATTCGTTTGCGTCGTTTTCCTCCGTGCGCCTTCGGGTATTTGGCGGTTCCCCAGACACCCCTCCTTCCGCGGTGTGCGACGGCCTCCCGGTGCACTTTGTGCGGTCCGCTGCCGCCTGGGTTTCCGAACCCCGCACCGACGCCTTGGACCCCACCGAAACCGGCATTTCCAACGACGGTTCCGTGTGGACGGCGGAACTGCCGTCCCGATTCACCCGGGTAGACTTCAGTGCCTGAGCTACCCCTTAAAAGGTAACGCCCAATGCAGCCACGCCCAGGCGTCCATCGCCCGGCATAGCGCCCGGCCCCGGATACCCCCCCGCGCGCCGCGTGAAGTAACGGACGTTGGTCGCGTTTTGCACCCCCATTTTGAGGTAAACCGAAGGGGTCGGTTTGAATTGCGCACTGATATCCAGTAGGTTGTAATTGGGAATTCGCGCAACGGTGGCCGCGGCATTGGGGGCCTTGGTGTTGGCCGCAAAACTACTGTTCAAACCACTTTTCACGCAACCCAAATCAAAAAAAGTATGCCCGTAAAAGGCGGTTATTGCGGAGCGCCGTCGGCCAGAAAATCATCCAAAAGGGACGGCGTCACCCAGCCCGTTTCCGCTTCCGGGTAAGCGGCCTCAAAGGCCCGCGAACGCTTGGGACGCGCTTTGTCGTTCCATTTGCACTCCCATGCCTTCAGGCTTCCCGCGGTGCGCTCCACCCAATCCCACTCCACCCCGTCCTTGGTGCGCCAAAAAAACTGTTCGGCGGATTGACCTCGATGAAGCAGCGCTTTTCTCCGCTCCGACAACGCATAATTTTCCCACAAGGCACCCACGTCTGACCGCATTTCTAAGGGACGGAGGTCGCCCAAGACCGCATTGCGGATGCCGTTGTCGTAAAAATAGACCTTCTTGGCGCGCTTGAGCTCGGACCGCAGGTTGCCGCTGAAGGCGCCCACCCGAAACACCACGTAGGCCTTCTCCAGCAAATCGATGTAGCGCTCCACCGTTTTTGCGTCCAACCCCGCCAACTGCGCCAATTCGTGGTAGGACACCAACGATCCTACTTGAAAGGCCAAAGCGCGCACCAGCTTGACCAAGGCTTCCGGCCGCAAGACGGAGTCTACGGCCAAAATATCGCGGTACAAGTAACTGTCTGCGAGGAGCTTCAATCGGTCGTCTCGCCAATCCGACGCCAACACTACCTCCGGGTAGGCGCCGTACACCAACCGCTCGGGAAGCATCCTTTGCTCCTGCAGAACCCCAAAGTGTGCTTGCATTTCTGCGCGCGAAAAAGGCAACAACGTGAATTCCCATTTGCGACCGGTGAGGGACTCGTTCACCGCGCCAGTCAACAAAACGGACGAACTTCCGGTGAGGAAAACCTGAACATTTGGGAAAAAGTCCACCACGCGCTTGGCGATTCGGCCTACCTCCGGAATCAGTTGCGCTTCGTCGATCACCAGAAATCGCTTTCCGCGCAAGGCCACTTCCCACCGATCCGTGGTGAGGCTTTGAAGCCACCCCGACGTGTCTGGGTCGTCGCCCGTCAACCACAACACCTCCGCATTGGAGCCTACCCAACGTTTGCAGAGCGACGTCTTTCCCACTTGACGAGGACCGGTCACCACGACTGCTTTCCCCAGGAAAAAACGCGCTTCTGCTCGCTGGAACAAAGTTCGCTCAATCCAATTTTTCGCTTCCATAACGCAAAAATACCGATATTTTAGGAATTGAATCCCAAAATATCGCGATAAAACAGGAATTGAATCCTAAAATATCGGGATTATTAAAATCGGAGGGGCTGGACTACTTCGCGGGAAGGGCCGCCAAAATCGCGTCCCAGAGGGCGCGTCGGGCCGCCAAAGCTTCCACCACCGTGTCTTCAGCCTCCGCCCACTTGGCGTCGTCGTCCCCGCACACGGCGTGCATCATGCGCAAGGCCGCCGGGCCGTGCTCGTCGCCGTCCAGCTCTATGTGCCGGTCCAAATAGTAGATGAAGGCGTCGAAGGTTCCGGGGTGGTTGCGGTGCAGTTCGCGCACCAATTCTGTAAACATGTCCGGAATCAGATCTTCGCGTCCAAACGTGAAGGACGCCATGATTTCGTGCAACTTGCCGCGCTTGATGATGCGTTCGGTGACGCGCAAAAAAGCCAGCTGGGCTTCCGGCACCTCGGCGGTGTTGTAGCGCAAAACGTCCCGCAGGGAAAAGCCCCGCTGCAGGGTTTGGATGAAGTGCACCACCGGGCGTGTGTTGGCGCCGGCTTGGCGCATGGCGTCCAGGTACAGTTCGTAGTGGCTGGCGGGTTGGCCAAAGGGGTCCACGTCCGACTCCTCGCCCAATACAATTTCGTTGATCAACCGACGCGCGGCTTTGTGTTTGGTAGGGACCCAAGCGGTTTCCACGCTGGTCAAGGACGCCTGAAGTGTTTTGAGCAAGCTCATGAAGTCCCACACGGCAAAGACGTGGTACTCCATAAACGTTTGCACGTCTTCAACGCTGCGCAGCTGGGCGTACAGCGGATGGCCAATGACTTCGTTGCGGACCGCATGCATGCGACGTTGCAACGAAAGCAGGCGGTAATCTACAGGAGCCAATGGGGCGGTAGTTTCAGCGGAGACAGGAGCACTCATGGAGCCGTTGGAGTTGTGTTTTTGAACAAAGGAACGGAGCTGCAGGCTTCGCCGTAGAGAACGGATTTGGCCACCGGACGCAGCGCGGCGGCAGCGGCGGCATACGCAGATTCCGGGACGGGGTGTTTTCCGCAGCCCTTGATCAGGACAGGGCGGTTCGCATAGGCCTGTACGTCCAATTTCGCCATGCAGTGGGCGTAGTAGGTGTCCAGTAGGGCGCTGGGCGCACACCAGGCAACATACCGTGCTGTTTCCGCCAAACGGATGGCCACCAAAGCCGGAACCCATTGGGGCAGGATGCAGCCGCTGGGGTTGTGCACGGCCACGGCAGCATCACGAATGCTTTCGCAGTCAAAAGCCAGTAAGGCGGCGCGGAATTCCTTTTCGCGCACGATTCCGTCCGGGCACCACTGGGCCACGTCCAAGACCGCTTGCCGCACGGGGAAAATATCTTCCAAATCCAACGTTACGAGCGGGCTTTCCGCCACGCGGTTGCGGATGGGGTCGGTACCTAGATTATTCACAGCATGCCCAACTCAAGCCGGGCCTCTTCGGACATCATGTCTTTGGTCCACGGCGGTTCAAACGTGATTTCCACCTCGGCGTCGCGCACGGCGTCCAAGGACTGAACTTTTTCCTTCACCTCCACGGGCAGGGTTTCCGCTACCGGGCAGTTTGGTGAGGTCAAGGTCATCAAAACGTGCACGGATCCTTCGTCGGACACTTGGACGTCGTAGACCAATCCCAATTCGTAGATGTCTACGGGGATTTCGGGGTCGTAGATGGTGCGGAGTACGTCAACCACCTGGTCGCCCAGGTGTTGCATTTCTTCTGGCGTCATGGTTTGGGGCAGTATATCCGGACGTTCGGCGGTGGGGTTCACGTGTTGGCGGCGTAGGCGAGGGCGTAAAACTTAATTTGCTTGACCATGCTCGCCAATCCGTTGGCACGGGTTGGGCTGAGGTGGCTCGTCAATCCTATAGCGTTTAAAAAGGCAAAAGGTTCACGGGCCACCTCTTCCGCAGGCCGATTCTGCACCACGCGAAGCAGCAAGGCCACCATGCCCCGGGTGATGATGGCGTCGGAGTCCGCCGTAAAGTGCAGCAGTCCGTTGGGGCATTCGGCGTAGAGCCACACCTTGCTTTGGCAACCGCGGATGAGGTTGTCCTCCGTCTTGTGGGCGGGATCCATTTGGGGAAGGTCTTTGCCCAGGGCGATGAGGTGGTCGTACTTGGCCATCCAGTCGTCGAACAAATCAAATTCGTCGACGATGTCTTGTTCGATGGGGGACATAGGGGTAGATTGGAGGGGTACGGTTCAGGCCAACAGAGGATTACAGCAACATGCGTGCCGCTTTTTGCACGCCGTCCACCAGGGCGTCCAGGTCTTCCACGGTGGTGTAAGCGGCCAGCGAGGCACGGACGGTACCGGGGATGCCGTAGCGGTCCATGATGGGTTGGGTGCAGTGCTGACCGGTGCGGACGGCGATGCCCATTTGGTCCAGAAGCATGCCCACGTCGTAGGGGTGTGCTCCGTCCAGGTTGAAGCTGATGACGGCTGCCTTGTGGGCGGCCGTTCCGTAAAATCGGATGCCGTCCACGGATTGAAGTTTCGCGGTGGCGTAGCGCAGCAGTTCGTCTTCGTGGCGCGCAATCCGCTCCAAGCCCACGCGGTGCATCCAGCGGGAGGCCTCGGCCAATCCGATGGCTCCTGCGATGTGCGGGGTTCCGGCTTCAAACTTGAAGGGCAATCCGGCGTAGGTGGATCCCTCCAGGCGAACTTGGTCGATCATCTCGCCGCCGCCCATGAACGGGGGCAGGCGCTCCAGCCATTCGGTTTTACCGTACAGAACGCCCATGCCGGTGGGTCCGTACATTTTGTGGCCGCTGAAAGCGTAAAAATCAACGTCCAGTTCCTGAACGTCCACGGTGCTGTGCGGAACGGCCTGTGCTCCGTCTACAAAGACCGCGGCGCCTACGGCGTGCGCTTGGGCGGTCATGTCGCGCACGGGATTGACCGTTCCCAAGGCGTTGGAAATGTGGTTGAAGGCCACCAATTTGACCCGACGGTCCAGCAACGATGCGTAGGCGTCTTGGTCCAAGGAACCGTCGTCCAGCAGGGGGATGAAGCGGAGCTCTGCGCCGGTGGCTTGGGCCAGCATTTGCCAAGGCACCAAGTTGCTGTGGTGCTCCAGGGTGCTGATCACGAGGGCATCGCCCGGTTGGAGGAGGGTGCGGAAACCGTGGGCCACCAAGTTGACGCCTTCGGTGGTGCCGCGCGTCCAGAGGATTTCATGGGTGTGGGCCGCGTTGAGGTGCATGCGGAGCTGCTCGCGCGCGGCTTCAAAGGAGTCCGTGGCGCGCTGGCTCAAGGTGTGCACGCCGCGGTGTACGTTGGCGTTGTCCGTTCGGTAGTAGTGGTCCACGGCGTCCAAAACGCAGAGGGGCTTTTGCACCGTTGCGGCGTTGTCCAGGTACACCAGGGGGCGTCCGTTAATCGTTTGCTTCAGGATGGGAAATTCATCCAATAGACTAGAAGGCAGTAGGTTGCGTGGTTCCACGGTGCAAAGGTCGGGAATTAAACGGATATAGGTGTGTGGCGTACGGCTAGCGGAGGTGGGACGGGGGTCCTTTGGTGCATGACAAAACAATGGATCTGGGCGTGCCTCCTTCTGGGAGGAGGGGGTGCGCCGCCCAGCTTGTGGGCCCAACAAGTACCGGCGGGAACCCGCCCGTTCGTTGCAGTGGTTGAACAAAGAACGAACCGCTGGGCGGAATTGTTCCGGATGGACGACACGTCGCGCCTGACGCCGCTGGACCTTCGACACTTTTATCCGGAGGAGGAGGTGCAAACGGTGAGCCGGGTTTGGGACGGAACGCACTTTTTTGAGGTGGTGGACTTCACCGGTACCACCCGCCCCGAAGAAGGAATGCCGCACCCGCTGCAACGCGTTCGGCACGACCGCGGCGTGGATTTTTACTATGCGGACCCGCAGCAAAACCACGCGCTGGTGTGGACGGCTGCGGACGCACAAGAGTGGCAGGAACACGAGGCTTTACTGGTGCCGCGTGGTGGCGGTTGGCTGCTCCCCCACTCGCCCCTGCCCACGGCCAATCAGGTGCGGGAATGGGGACGCGCGGTGGAAACCAATACCGCGGAACTCACCAAGGTGGTTTGGGACGGCGCAACAGTGGAGTACAACCGTCGGACGGGAGTGCGCACCGAACGCTGGGGGCAAAACGACTCGGTCCGACGCACGCGGTACGCGGTACTGCCCACCGGCGACTATTTCCTGACGGAGTTGGAGGAACGCGGACGGGCGACGGGCGCCAACGGGGTGTGCTGGACCGGATACCGTCGGGCAGAATGGGGGGCGCCGCGCGTGGACACCGGGGCGGCTGCGGTGGAAAACTGGCTGGCCGCCCGCGGGTGGAGCAACGGCATCAACGGGCCGTACGCTCAAGCCAAAACTTCCCTGGAAGGCAGTGTGGACCGTGCGTTGGTAGACGCAAACAGCTCCTCAATCCCTTGGCAGACTTGGGTAGCGGTGGACGCCGGCGGAAACGGTCGGTTGGTTGCGCGCGGACCCCTTCTGGGCGTTGAGGCGGAAGTTCGAGTGGCGGACGCCACCGGTCGGGTGGTTTGGACGCACCGCGGGCCGTGGAGCGGGTCGCTGGAATTAACCGATTTGCCGGGCGCACAGGTCTACACCGTTTGGCTCCAGCAGGGGGGACAACGCCACGCCACGCGCTGGGTACGTCCGTGAGGGGGTCCCTTGCGATCGTTGTGGACAAACTTTTTAACCAATCATTCCAAAAATCATGCGTAAATCTTCTCTTTCCAAAAAACGAGCTCCCAGCGGCGAAATGGCCGTGTTGGTGGGCCTGGTACTCACCATTGCGGGCATTCTCCTGGTGCATACGGCACGCGCGCAGCCGTGCGCTGCCACCGCTCCCGGTACGGTTCATCTGTGGTTCCCGGAACCCCGCGGTTTTGTTCCACCCCTTTTTGCGCCGCAACCGGGTTTCAAAATACAAGGAACCGGAGACCGATTGGTCCACCACCTGCACGGCCTCGGGGGCGACGGAACCAGCTGGAACCTGGTAGCTGCGCGCACTTCCTACGGAGGCGCCCCAAACTTTCCAGCCCGACGCGTTCCCTACAGCACACCGCCTACTTACTACCACAACGGCTCCCTGGCGGACGCGGCCTTGGACGCGCATGCCGCTATTGCAACCGCCCACCAAGCACTGGGCGCACCTTTGGGCCTGTCGCCCGCCAACAACTTGGTGGTTGCCCACAGTTTGGGCGGTGTGGTGGCCCGCAAACTGGACGACTTGTACCGAGACAGCTCGGCCTTTCAACGCCAGTTTGGCGGCGTGGCCACCTTCGGCTCGCCGCATATGGGTGCCGTTGCGCTGTACAACGCCAGCCCCAACGGTTTGGACTTGGCAAGACCCTTTGTAGCCGAAGCCTGTGCGGTACTGGGGCATCCGGAGGTGGTGGTCTACCCCTCGTTGCCCCTGCTGCGTTGGGTACCCGGCTTGGACCCCCTGTTGAAGCAAACCGTCCAGTCGTCCTGCGGCACCGTTGGAAAAGTCTTTACGCCCTTTGCCGCCCGCGATTTTTACCGACCGATCACGCTGGACCTCCTGCCGTGGAGCGCTTCCATCCAAAACCTGCACGTGCAAGGCAGTGAAGTCCCCATCGTCGCCTTCTACGGCGTGGAAGAAGAGCCGGTATTTTGGAGAACGGCCCAGTCTTTTTTCTCTTTGGACTCCCTGGGCGTACAGCAAATGACCGACCCCTTCAACGCCACGGACGATCAGGGTTTGGTCAACTTCGCACAACGGGAACGCGATCGTTTTGACGCGCTGGCCGACGCTGCTGCAGACCGTGCCTTGGCCTACCGCGAAGCAGCACATGCCTGGCGCTTAGCGGTTCCTTTGGCCATCTACTACCGAAAGCGCGCCGCGCAAAAAGAGGCAACCGCGGCGGCTCTGGAAGCTGCCGAACGCTGGTACGTGCACGCCAACGGGGTGTACAAAATGATTGTGGGGGCGCAGGAAATTCACTGGTTGCAAGACGGTTGGTGGTGCACCTGCGTGAACCTGCAAAGCGGGGCAGTAGAACGTTCCCGTGCGGAATCTCCGGACGATTGCGAACCGAGCGGCGGTTTTGAAGACTGCCACGCCACCCCCCGGTACGTGCTCCGCGTTTTTCAGTACGAGAGCGACGGCATGGTGTTGGCGCACTCCGCGGGCAATGTCAATGGCGCCGTGCTCTCGGTCCGACTCCCCAAAACGAACCACCAGCAGATGCGCAACTGCACGGAAACCAAGGACAAACTGCGGTTGCTGTACAACGGACAACTTTCCAACGCAGGGTTCTTTGCCCTGCCCGTGCGATGATGAAGCCGGGCACTTTTACAGCGGCGGTCGCGCTGTTCGCCTTGTTCGGCTGGACGTCGTGCACCGAGGGAACGGGGACACCTCCACTCCCCGACCCTTGGATTTCCCTGTGGACCTTCCATCCCCGCGCCGGCGCTGCCGGCGCGGGGATGGGCCCCTGGTCCTGCTCCGAAAACGTGGTGGCCTCTTCCGGCGATTCCCTTTGGCTGCTCCACGGACGCACCGGCACGCCCCTCCAAAAAGCCTACCTCCCTCGCGCTTGGACCGACGGCTCCTACCCCGGTTCGGCGTCGCTGCAACAAGGAGACTGGGCCTACCTGTTGGGATACAAGGGCATCCTGGTGCTTCACCTCCCGACCCTCCGCTGGAGGGAGCTTCCCTGGCCGTCCCCCACCCACCCCGACGAAACCCAATGGGTAGAGCCCGCGCTGTTTGCGGGACCGGGGAGTTCCGTTTGCGTCATTTCCAAATCCACAGGTGTGGGCGCGCGTTCCGTGGACCCGGGCGAAAGCCCCACCAACGGTTGGACGTCCACGGCCTGGGTCTGGAATCCAGACAGCACATTCGAACAGGGAGCGTGGAGAGTCCTTTGGAAGCAGGGGTGGCGGGGCGCGTTCGTCGGCAGCGCCGACGGACTCGCCCAGTCCCCGGGCGTGCCCGGGGACGCACCAGCTGGCTGGTGGCGCCACCGCGCTCCCCATTCCGGAACCTTGATGCACTCCTCCGGGAGCACGGTTGCGTTGCGCGGCAACCCCGTGGCACACCCGCCGGTGGTCCTCAACCCCAGCCAGGTGGCGGTTCTGTTGGAACACAAAATCGAGTCCTACCGCGCCAACGGAACCCAATGTTGGTCCGTAATGTACTCCGACACCACGCAATTGGACCGCACACTTTGGTTGGGTTGGGCCGTCGGAACAAAGGAACCGAGTGCCTTCAACGGTGCTCCATCGCTTTGGGTGAAGGGTTCCGACGATCAACTGTGGTTGGTACGGACGTCGGACGGATGGGTGGAACGGCGGTGGAATCGGGCGGGCTGGTCTCCGTCGGGCAGCCCAAAATTGGACGTGCACGGAGGTCTGTGGTACACGGCCGAAGGGGCGCTCTGGCGGGCCGCATTGGACCGGTTGGACCGGATGGTGGATGCGCAATGCACGGGGACGCCGGCGGTTTGGAACGAACCTCGGGGCACGGCGGTTGCGGTCCGCGACGGCATGAAAATATCGGCCTACCTTTGCAGATAACCATGAATGCCATCAACATCCTCCTGCTCGGTTCCGGCGGTCGCGAACATGCGTTCGCTCGTGTTTTGAGCCAAAGTCCACTCTGCAACCAACTCTACATTGCTCCGGGCAACCCCGGAACCGCGTTGGAGGGAATAAACGTGGACGTCAATTGGCAAAACACCGAGGCTTTGGCGCGTTTTGTAGCCGAATCGGGCGTTTCGTTGGTGGTGGTGGGGCCGGAAGATCCCTTGGTTTACGGGTTGCGCGACGTTTGCGCCGCGCATCCGGGGCTGAGCCACCTGGCATTCATTGGGCCGGGCGCCTCCGGCGCCCGGCTGGAAGGGTCCAAAGATTTTTCCAAAGAATTCATGGGGCGGCAAGGAATTCCCACCGCGGCCCACCAAACGTTTACCCCGGAAACCGTCGACGCCGGTTGTGCGTTTTTGGCCACCTTGGCGCCTCCTTACGTATTGAAAGCAGACGGATTGGCGGCCGGCAAAGGCGTTTTGATTTTATCCTCCCTGGAAGAAGCCCAAACCGAATTGCGCGCCATGCTCCTGGAAGCCAAATTTGGCGAGGCGTCGGCCAAAGTGGTGGTGGAGGAATTCTTGGACG
Organism: Flavobacteriales bacterium; assembly: GCA_947464785.1. GTDB lineage: Bacteria > Bacteroidota > Bacteroidia > Flavobacteriales > Schleiferiaceae > CAMDTE01. Next base: position 42,048 of record CANHXZ010000001.1, read on the forward strand.
GTATTGAATTTTCTGTTTTTGCGCTGACCGACGGCGAACACTACGTTTTACTGCCGGAAGCCAAGGACTACAAACGAATTGGCGAGGGCGATACCGGCTTGAATACCGGCGGAATGGGTGCCGTTTCCCCGGTGCCTTTTTGTACGCCAGAAGTGATGGAGGAAGTGCGGAGCCGCATTGTGGAACCCACGGTCAACGGATTGCGCTCAGAAGGGATTCCGTACGTTGGATTCCTGTTTTTTGGCTTGATTCGGTGTGCCGACGCCGTCAAGGTGATTGAGTACAATTGCCGCATGGGCGATCCCGAAACCGAAGCCGTATTGCCCCGACTCAACGAGGATTTGGTTGCCCTTCTGATGGATGCCGCGAACCATCGGTTGACCAACCGCACGGCAGCCGTGCATCCGGGAGCGCAATGCGTTGTGGTTTCGGTAGCGGGCGGCTACCCGGAAGCCTACGGAAAAGGTGACCCCATCTCGGGATTGGATCGTTTGGATCCCCGCGGTTCCACGGTGGTTTTTCACGCGGGAACCAAGAAGTCCGGAGACGAAACCGGCGTGGTCACCAACGGAGGGCGCGTGCTGGCGGTATCTTCCCAAGGCAAAAACGCCTCGGAGGCGCTTGCGGCAACCTACGAGGCGTTGTCTAAAATTTCGTATCCCGGACAGTACTACCGTCGGGACATCGGAAACGATTTAAGGAGCTGACGCGAGCGAAACGCGTTTCTCGCGAGGGCTTATTTTTCGCCGGCCTTCTCGTGCTTGCGCATTTCGCCAATCCAGTAGAGCAAACCGCCGGAGATGATCAAGGAGAACAAAATATTGGGCAAATTGCCCGCGAAGGGAACGAGCTCCAACGTCCAGTAGAGAAATTCTCCCAAAGCTTCAAAAACAGTGCGCAACGGCATGGCGAAATTCTTTAAATTTCCACAAAGATAAGATGTTAACCGGCTTCTTCAAAAGCAATAAACCCATCGCCGGCCTGATGCTGGTGATCCTGCCCATGGTGCTGCTGCCCGGATTGGCGGTTGCCCAACCGCACCCGGTCTGGGAAGTGGTTCTTTTGGCGGTTGGTGCGGGGCTTTTGGCCGGAACGGTCAACTTGTTTTTGATCTACCGAAGCGGCTACCTGAAGACCACTTTTCTTTTGGGATGGGCCTGGTGGGTGGTGGCTGTTGGCCTCAGTCGGAGCGGTTCCGGATTGAGCTGGGTCGATCTTTTGGCGGCCATCCTGGTGGTTTTGAGCACCGGATTTGTCTTCACCTTGCACCAGCCCGTTGGCCAAAAAGACAGCGTCGCATTAAATGTGGGCCTGCTCGGCGCGCTGTCCAGTTGGATTCATCCCGACGCAACCGTGGTTTTGCCCCTGGCGTGGTTGGGAATGGGTCTCTACGGTCACCTGAGCCTTCGGCGCGTCTTTTTGACGCTGCTGCCCGCTATCGGTACCTGGGCGCTGCTCTATCCGCTGGCATCCCATTTTCCCGAGTTCTTGCAGCCCAACCGCATGCCGTCCTTTTTTGACGGAAGTGCCTATCCGCAGGAACTTCCCGTGGGGTGGATTTGGGCGGGGGTGACGTTCTTGCCCATTTTGGGACAATCCATAGCTGCCTTGTCCAAAGCAAAGTTGGTCAAACGCCACGCCATTCAATTTTCCTTGGGGTCCGTATTTCTCTTGCTGGCCTGGGCGGCGGTGCTGCCGTCCGCCTGGGTTTGGCTTCCCGGAGCGCTGTCGGTTCCCGTGGCCTTACTGACCGCGAATGCCTTGGACTACACCCAACGCGGGTGGATTCGTTCGCTGTGGATTTTGGGGTACTTACTGGCCGCTGTATGGGCCGCTTGGGGCGCTTCCGTGGACCTCAGTTTCCTTTCGGAAGAAATAGCTTTTTGAGCTCGGTGGCCTCATTGGGCTCCATTTTTCCGGCCAAAATGAGCGCCAATTGACGCCGGCGCAAGGCTCCGTCGAACCGCTGCTTTTCCAATTCCGTTTCGGGCTCAATGGGTGGAACCGAAATGGGGTTGCCCAATTGATCGACCGCCACAAACGTATACATGGCTTCGTTGCAACGAATTGCATTGCCCTGGCCGCGCTGATCTTCCATGGTCACCTCCACATAAACTTCCATAGAGGACGAAAATGCACGCGAAACCTTGGCTTCCAAGGTGACGATGCTGCCCACGGGTATGGCTTGTTTGAAGGAGACGTTGTTCACACTCGCCGTTACGGCAATCCGACGCGAATGTCGGTGGGCGGCGATGGCGGCGCACCGGTCCATCCAGCTCAGCAATTGGCCCCCAAAAAGATTGTTCAAGTTGTTGGTATCGTTCGGCAGAACGATTTCGGTCATCACCGTGAGCGACTCCGACGGGCGTTTTGCCTTCATGGTTGCGGGTTGCCGCGGAAAACCCAAACTGCCGGGAAGGATTTCTTCAATACTTCGCGCTGGGCCTGAGCCTCTTCCTCCGTGCGCGCACTGCCCGCTGCCACCTTGGTGGTTCCCAAGGACGTAGGCACAATTTGTGCGTTCTGACCCTGAGCACGCAACGTGCTCACCAAGCGCTCCGCATTGGCGCGGTCGCCAAAGGCACCCACTACCAAGTAGTACTGGTCTTTGGATTCTTGGGTGACCGTTACTCCTTTGCTGGAGGTGCTGGACTTCTTGGCGCTTGTTGCGGAAGTGGTTGACTTGACTTCTTTGGATACCGACGCTGCAGGAGCATCTGCCTGTGCGGGCTTCGCCCACGCCGCATCTACTCGAGCGGGTTCATTGGCTGGCTCTTCATCGCGCGAAGCTTCCGCCTGGGGTTGCGAAACCGGCGGGGCCGGGGTCTCAACGGCCGGAGCAGGCTCTGCCGTTTTGGTTGCAGCCGCGGGTGCTTCAACCTCTTTTTGAGGCGACGCATGCTCTTCGAGCGGGGGTTGCGAGAATAAATCCATGGACGGCCACGCTAATTTTGGGAGACGCATCCACGACGCTTCGTGGAGGACGTTTTGAACATCTTGTTGAAATCCAGGCTTCGTGCCGCCCACCACCAACAGTCCAACGATGCCGGTGAAAACCGCCGCAGAGCGAATCGGTGCCAACCACTTTTCTCGGTTGGAACGAATCCGACGATCGGACAAGGGGCGTACGGGGGGAGCCGCCCTTTCTTCCGAATGATCGGCTGATGGGATCCGCGCCGCAGCAGGGGCCGTACGGGCAGCTGCCGAAGGAGTTGCGGGTTCCGGTGCGGAAGACCGGACTGGAGAAACGGTAGCGCGCAGGGAGCGAACCGGGACTTCGTTGGCAGGGACCAACACCGGCAATCGATAAATGGGCAAACCGTAGGACTCGGGCAAGAAATTCGCCTCGAGCGCGGGTTGAAACACCCACTGAAATGTGTTGCGGAGGGAAAATGCCCCAATAGACTCCAGGAAAATGCGTTCGCCGCGGTCCAACCGTACCCGCCATCCGCGCACTACATTGTGCACCAAACGGGTTGCTTCGGCAGCATCGCATCCTTCTACGGAGGCTACTTGACGCAGGAAGGATTCCCCACGTACCGCTTCGTTGGGGGAGAAAGAAACGCGGCGAGCTGGAGGCAGAAAAAGCCCGGAAACCAATTGAATATCAGCGCCGTAGGGGCGTACTGTAAACACTCCCCAACCGGGAACCTCCACGGAATCGCTGGCACACAGCGCGTGGAAAAGGTGCTGGCCCAAGCGGGCTTCGGAGAAGGTGTTTGTTTGCACGGTAGTTAGGTTCCCGTTTACCGGGACTAACAAAGATACGGAATTCTTTCTACCGGCAATAAAACGCACCACGCACAGGGCTTCAACGAATTGTCCCGATTTACTTTGGAGCAAACGTAAGGGCGGTGTACTTTTGTTCAAAATTTAGACCCATTCTAAACAAGCACTCGGATTTTGCGGTTAACCCCATGAAACCGGTGTTGAACTGGGTCCGATAACAACCGTTCCTAACCCAAGTCCCACCCCCATGGTGCACGTATCCGATGCTGCCGCCCGTCAAATCCAGCGCCTCCTCAGCGACGAAGGCCGGAGCGACGCCTTTATTCGCGTTAGCGTGAAAAGCGGTGGCTGCAGTGGCCTCAGCTACGATTTTGGTTTTGTGGACGCCCCCGAGGAAGGCGACCAAACGTTTGAAGAGCACGGCGTCAAGATGCTCGTGGAGAAAAAGAGTTTGCTCTACTTGTTGGGCACCACCCTGGATTTCAGCGGCGGTCTCAACGGCAAGGGCTTTGTGTTCAACAACCCCAACGCAGCGCGCACCTGCGGCTGCGGCGAATCCTTTGCGGTATGAGCCAAGACGAAATCCTGGAAGGCGTCACCTCCGCCGAGTACAAGTACGGTTTCACCACTGATTTTGAGTCCGATAACCTGCCTCCGGGCTTGGACGAGGACGTGATCCGAGCACTGTCGGCAAAAAAGAACGAACCGGAATGGCTGACGGATTGGCGCTTGGAAGCCTTCCGCATTTGGCAGTCCATGGAAGAGCCGGAATGGGCCAACGTTCGGTACACCAAACCGGACTACCAGGCCATTTCCTACTATTCCGCGCCGGTCAAAAAGCAGGTGAACAGCTTGGACGAAGTCGACCCCGAACTGCTGAAAACGTTTGAAAAACTGGGCATCAGTTTGGACGAACAAAAACGTTTGTCTGGCGTGGCCATGGACGTTGTGGTGGATTCGGTTAGCGTAGCCACCACTTTTAAGGCCACCCTGGCCGAAAAAGGCATCATCTTTTGCAGCATTTCCGACGCCGTACACGAGCACCCCGAACTGGTGCGCAAGTACTTGGGGACGGTGGTTCCGCGCACCGACAACTTTTTTGCCGCACTCAACAGCGCCGTGTTTACGGACGGCAGTTTTTGCTACATCCCCAAAGGCGTTCGTTGCCCCATGGAACTCTCTACGTATTTCCGCATCAACCAAGCGGGGACGGGTCAGTTTGAACGCACCTTGCTTATTGCGGACCAAGGCAGCTACGTAAGCTACTTGGAAGGTTGCACCGCACCCTCGCGCGATGAAAATCAGCTGCACGCTGCGGTAGTAGAATTGGTGGCACTAGACGATGCAGAAATCAAGTATTCGACGGTCCAAAACTGGTACCCGGGCGATGCCGAGGGCAAGGGCGGGGTCTTCAATTTTGTGACCAAGCGCGGTATTTGCGAGAAGCGCGCCAAAATCTCTTGGACCCAAGTGGAAACGGGTTCCGCGGTGACGTGGAAGTACCCCAGTTGCATCTTGAAAGGAGACGACAGCGTGGGCGAATTTTACAGCGTGGCGGTGACCAACCACTACCAGCAAGCAGACACCGGCACCAAGATGATTCACTTGGGCAAGCGCACCAAGAGCACCATCATCAGCAAGGGCATCTGCGCGGGGCACAGCAACGGCAGCTACCGCGGATTGGTAAAGATGGGGCCGCGCGCCGAAGGCGCGCGTAACTTCTCCCAGTGCGACTCCCTGTTGATGGGCGACGGTTGCGGCAGCCACACGTTTCCGTACATCGAGATCCAAAACAAATCTGCCCAAGTAGAACACGAGGCCACCACCAGCAAAATTGGGGAAGACCAAATCTTCTACTGCAACCAGCGCGGCATGGACACCGAAGCGGCCATCGCCCTGATTGTGAACGGTTACTGCAAAGATGTTTTGAAACAACTCCCCATGGAATTTGCCGTGGAGGCCCAAAAATTACTCGCCATCAGTTTGGAAGGATCCGTCGGATAATCCGCAAACCCGCCCGAGCGAAACAGAAGAAATCATGCTATCCATTCAAAATTTACAGGCCGGTTTGGCCGACGGAACGTCCATCCTCAAGGGCATCAACTTGGAGGTTAAACCCGGTGAGGTTCATGCCATTATGGGACCCAACGGCTCCGGTAAAAGCACCTTGTCCAGCGTGGTGGCCGGTCGGGAAGAATACGAAGTCACCGGCGGTGATGTTCTGCTGGACGGCGAATCCCTATTGGATTGCTCACCGGAGGAGCGCGCCCACAAGGGGATCTTTTTGAGTTTTCAATACCCCGTGGAAATTCCCGGCGTATCCGTCAGCAACTTCATCAAAACCGCACTGAATGCCCACCGCGCTGCGCGCGGCGAAGGGCCGTTGGAAGCCGCTTTGCTGCTGAAAAAAATGCGCGAAAAGCTGGAGCTTCTGGAAATGGACAAGAGCTTTTTGAGCCGTTCGTTGAACGAAGGATTTTCCGGCGGCGAAAAAAAGCGCAACGAAATCTTCCAAATGGCCATGCTGGAGCCCCGTTTGGCCATTTTGGACGAAACGGACAGCGGCCTGGACATTGACGCCTTGCGCATTGTGGCCCAAGGAGTTAACGCCTTGAAGAGCCCCACCAATGCGGTGGTGGTCATCACGCACTACCAGCGTTTGTTGGAGTACATCGTACCGGACTACGTGCACGTTTTGCTCCACGGAAAAATCGTCAAAAGCGGCACCAAGGATTTGGCGCTGGAGTTGGAGGAGCGCGGGTACGACTGGATCAAAAAAGAAAACGCCGGCAAATAATGCACAATACGTTGCTGAATTTATACGCGGAACACGAGGCAGACTTGGCCCGGGAAAGCGGCGATGCGGTTGCGTCCAAACGACGTGCGGCCATCGATCGATTTGAGGCGTTGGGCTTTCCCACCAAGCAGTGGGAATCCTGGAAGTACACTTCGCTGAAAACCACCCTCGCAACGGAATACACCACCGTGCCGCCGTTTGCCTCCGCGAGCCAACACGCGCTGGAGTTTAAGGACCTGGAGTCCTACTTTTTGGACGAGTTGGACGCGTACCGCGTGGTGTTTGTCAACGGAGTCTATTCTTCCTGGCTGAGCAGCACCACCCACCAAGGCATCGACGTGTGCACGCTGGGCAGCTCTTGGCGCAAAAACCCAGAGTGGTTGGCGGAAAACTTTGCCGCTTTGGACGAATTGGACGAGCCCCTGGTGCTCCTGAACCGTGCTCTGGCCCGGGAAGGCGCCCTCGTGCACGTTCCCAAGAACACCGCCGCAGACAAGCCCATTCAAATCTTCTACTTCACCACGGCGGACGAACCGTTGTTTGCCCAGGTGCGCAACATCGTAGTAGTAGAGTCCGGAGCGCGGGTGGAAATCGTGGAGCGGCACCAAACCCTCAACGGCAAAGCCCACTGGACCAATGCCGTCACCGAAATTCGCGTGGCCCCCAACGCCCACGTTCGGTACACCAAATTGCAAAACGACCTGTCCACGGCCACGCTCACGGACGCCACTTTTGTGCACCAAGCAGCGGACAGCACGGCCGTAGTCAATACCTTCAGCTTCGGCGGCAAACTCACCCGCAACGACCTTCGCTTTCACCTCGCCGGATCCAACGCGGAGGCGCATTTGCACGGATTAACCCTCATCAACGGCGACGAACACGTGGACCACCGCACTTTTGTGGACCACGCCGTGCCCCATTGCACCAGCCGCGAGGTGTACAAAGGAGTGTACGACGGCCGTTCCCACGGGGTCTTCAACGGGCAAATCATGGTTCGTCCGCAAGCGCAAAAGACCCTGGCCTTCCAGCAAAACGACAACCTGTTGTTGAACGATCGTGCGCAAATAGACACCAAGCCGCAGTTGGAGATTTTTGCCGACGACGTCAAGTGTTCCCACGGCTGCACCGTGGGCCAGCTGGATACCGACGCCCTCTTTTACTTACGTGCCCGCGGCATCCCCGAAACCGAAGCACGTGCCCTGCTCATGCTGGCCTTTGCCAACGATGCCTTGGCGCAGGTGGAACTTCCCGCATTGGAACGCAAACTCCACGCATTGATCCACAAAAAGCTCGGCGTTTCGGTGGCCTAAACGCCCCAGGAGGTCGTCAAATTCCTTATCTTCGTTGGCTTAAAGCGTGAAAACAGCCAGCGAATGAATGCTTCTTCCTACAAACGCATCAACGACCTGCTCGGTTGGTTGGTGTTTGTGATTGCCAGCGCCACCTACGTGCTGACGGTAGAGCCCACCACCAGTTTCTGGGACTGCGGCGAATACATTGCTACCTCCGTAAAACTGCAGGTGGGACATCCTCCCGGAGCCCCGTTGTTCCAGTTGATGGGCGCGGTGGTGGCCAACTTGTTGGCCGGTGACGTAACGCAGCAAGCGTACTACGTGAACCTACTGTCTGCGTTCTCGTCCAGCTTCACCATTTTGTTTCTGTTTTGGTCCATCACGGCCATTGCCAAGCGCTTGGTTGCGCGATTGGGCGAGCAGACCCCGGCCCGAACCATCGCCATTTTTGGTGCAGGCGCGGTGGGTGCCTTGGCCTACACGTTTTCCGACTCCTTTTGGTTCAGCGCTGTTGAAGGCGAAGTATACGCCATGAGCTCGTTCTTCACGGCCTTGGCCTTCTGGGCCGGTCTGAAGTGGGAAGCGGCCGTGGACCACGACCCCTACGCCAACCGTTGGTTGTTGCTGGTGGCTTATGCCGTTGGCCTCACCGTGGGCGTACACATCTTGGCCTTCCTCGTCATTCCGGCGGTGGTGATGGTGGTGTACTACAAGCTCTATAAAGAACGTTCCTGGAAAGGGTTCTTGGTAGCCAATACGGTTTCTGTGGCGGTACTCGCCTTTGTTTTTGCCATCATCGTTCCGTTCATCCTGAAAGTATTTGGCTTCTTGGAAATTCAATCGGTCAACACCGTTGGGCTTCCCAAAAACAGCGGAACGTTGCTGGCCTTTGGACTGTTCGTAGGCGCCGTAGTATACGGCATACAGTGGGCTAAGAAAGCCAACAAGCCCCTCGTATCGCAAGGCATTCTGGCGGTGGTCTTCATCATGATTGGGTACTCTACCTTCTTGACGTTGGCCATTCGTTCGAACACCAACACCCCCATCGACGAAAACAATCCGGAAGACGCCATTTCCTTGCTGGCGTACTACAACCGCGAGCAGTACGGCGACTGGCCCGTTTTGTACGGACAGAGCTTCAACGCTCCTCTGGATCCGCAGCAGCCCTACAAAGACGGTAAGCCTACCTACGCGTTCAGCGAGGAAACCGGTAAATACGAAGTGACCAACGACGGCAAGGCGTCGGTACCCAACTACGACAAGCGGTACATCGGCTTCTTCCCGCGGATGTGGTCCGATCAGTCCGACCACGTGCAGAACTACATGAGCCTGATGAAAATCACGGACAAGGAAGCCCCAATTTCCTTTGGGAAGCATTTTTCGTTCTTCGTGAAGTACCAACTTGGCCAGCTGTGGTTCCGCTACTTCATGTGGAACTTTGCCGGACGTCAAAACGACGAGCAAAATCGCTACGAATTCACCAAAGGCAACTGGATCACGGGCATTTCGTTCTGGGACGAGGCGCGCTTGGGCCCGCAGGACAACCTGCCGACGTTCCTCAAGAACAACCCGGCCCGCAACGTGTACTACGCACTTCCGCTTATTTTGGGCTTGGTGGGGCTCTTTTTCCAGTTCTCCAAAGACAAGGACCACACCTGGGTTCTGACCTCGTTGTTCCTGTTTACGGGCATTGCGGTTGCGGTCTACACGAACCAAAAGCCCTTTGAACCGCGCGAGCGGGACTACGCCTTTGTGGGCTCCTTCTACGTCTTTGCCATATGGATTGGCCTGGGCGTGGTGGCCTTGGTGGAGTGGTTGGGCAAGTTGCGTTCCACCGCTACGGCGGCCCTGGTGACCGCGGCCATGCTCGTTGCAGTTCCCGGCCTCATGGCGCAGCAAAACTGGGACGACCACAACCGTTCCAACCGCTACACCGCACGGGACATTGCCAAAGCCTACCTGGACTCCTGCGAAAAGAACGCCATTTTGTTCACCAACGGAGACAACGACACCTTCCCCCTGTGGTACGTACAAGAGGTAGAAGGCTACCGAACGGACGTGCGCATTGTGAACCTCTCCCTGCTCAACACGGACTGGTACATCGACATGATGAAGCGCAAGTACTACGAAGGCGCGCCGGTGCCCTTCCGCTTTGAAAAGAGTCAGTACGTGCAGGGCACGCGCGACGTGCTCTTCTACCAAGACATTGGCGTTCAAGGACGTTGGTACGTAGAAGACTTTTTGAATTGGACGCGTCGGGACGATGCCGCCACCAAGTTCACGGCCTACCAAGGCACGGAGGCTCCCAAGCAATTCTCCTTCTTCCCCCAGAAGAAATGGCGCATTCCGGTCAACAAAGAGCAGGTTCTGAAGAACAACGTAGTACCCGCAGACCAAGCGGACCGCATTTTGGAGTACATCGATTGGGACTGGGGCTCCAGCGTGGTGTCCAAGCGCGATTTGATGCTGATTGACCTGTTGGCCAACAACGATTGGTCCCGTCCGATTTACTTCAGCACCACGGTAGGTTCTTCCGCCAGCGGATTCTTCTGGCTAACGCCGTACTTCCGTTTGGAAGGTTTGGCGTACCGCTTTGTTCCGGTGAAGAGCGCCTCTCCGGAAGGCTCGTACGACTTTGGCGACGTGAACGCCGAAGCTTGCTACAACCTGATGGTGAACCCCAAGAACGAGGCCGGTAAATTCCTGTACGGCAACATGGAAGATCCCAACGTTTATTTGGACGAAACCAACCGCCGCTTGTGCTTCAACCTGCGCACCACGTTTGGGCGTGCCGCCTCTACGTTGGCCATCCAAGGCCAAAACAAGAAGGCCATTGAAATGCTGGACTTTGGCATGCAAAAGATGCCGGTGGAGCGCTTTGGCTACGACTACTTCTTGCTGAGCATGATTGAGGGCTACTTCCGCGCCGGTGCCAAAGACCAAGCCAACAAATTGGTGGACGGTTTTGCGGCCTCGCTGGACGAAAACCTCAGCTACTACGCGCAGTACCGTGGCGCCAAGCGCGCGTTTGTGTCCCAAGACATCGAAGGCGATTTGCAGTACTACCAAATGCTGGTGCGCTTGTCTTCCGCGTACAACGGAGGCAACTTTGACCCGGCCAAAATGCAAAGCGATCCGCTGTTTGCTCGCTACGCGGAGCAGGCTTCGAAGTTTCAGTAAGGCGCCAAATACGCTTTAAAACGAAGGGGCCCGGCGCGTGCGCGCCGGGCCCCTCTTTTTGGTCTTTGCCGCGCGCGGTGCGCGCGCCTCCTACTGATGCTGAAACCCTTGCGCCTTCAACTCCACCTCTTGGCCGGAATTCAGCACCAACCAGCGTTGGGGTGACTCCGTGAGGTGGCCAATGGCCGTGAGGTTGGGATTGCCCTTGATCTTGTCCCAGTCGGACAAAGGAACCGTGAAGAGCAATTCGTAGTCCTCGCCGCCGTTCAGCGCTGCCGTGATGGGGTTGATGCCAAACTCTTCCGCCAAACGGATGACGGTGGGGTCCATGGGGATCTTGGCTTCAAAAAGCTTGCAGCCCAAGCCGGAGGCATCGCACAGGTGTAGAACCTCGGAGGAGAGACCGTCGGACACGTCAATCAGGGAAGTGGGGCGCACGTCCAAATCACGGAGGAGACGAATCATGTCTACCCGCGGCTCCGGCTTCAATTGGCGCTCCAAAACGTACTCGTGGCCCTGAAGCTCCGGCTGCAGATTGGGATTGGCCTGCCAAGCGGCTTTCTCCCGCTCCAGTACTTGCAAACCCAAATACGCAGCGCCCAAATCGCCCGTAACCACCAACAAATCCGTGGCGGAAGCGCCGGACCGACGCACCGCAGTGCCCCGCTGCACGTGGCCGATGGCCGTAACGGACAGCATCAAGCCGGTTTGGCTGGAGGTGGTATCGCCCCCCACCAAGTCCACGCCGTAGCGATCGCACGCCAAATACAGGCCGTGGTAGATTTCCTCCAAGGCCTCCACGGGAAAGCGGTTGCTGACGGCCAAACCCACCAGCAACTGCGACGGCGTGGCGTTCATGGCGCAGAGGTCGGACAGGTTGACGGCCGCTGCCTTGTAGCCCAAATGCTTCAGGGGCGTGTAGGAAAGGTCAAAATGCACCCCCTCCAACAGGAGGTCCTTGGTGACCACCACCTCGGAATCGGGTCCAAAATCCAACACGGCGGCGTCGTCCCCCACCCCCAAAACGGAGGTGGTGTTCTTCAGGGAAATGGCTTCCGTGAGGCGCTGAATCAGCCCGAACTCGCCCAAAGCGGACAACGGGGTTTTTTGGGGAGTCGGTTCTTCTATCATGGCACAAATTTCGCACTACCTTTGCATTAAATTTCACCCTATGTCTCAGAAATATCAAGCCCAAATTGACGCGTTCATGGAAACCGTGCGCCAGCGCAACGGAAATGAACCGGAATTCTTGCAGGCCGTTCACGAAGTGGCCGAATCCGTTATTCCTTTTATTGAGGAAAATCCCAAGTACAAGGTTGCCAAGATCTTGGAACGCATTGTGGAGCCGGAGCGCACCATTTTGTTCCGAGTGCCCTGGACCCTAGACAGCGGCGAGGTTATGGTGAACCGCGGCTACCGCGTGGAGTTCAACAGCGCCATCGGCCCCTACAAAGGCGGTTTGCGCTTCCACCCCACGGTGAACCTGTCTGTATTGAAGTTCTTGGGCTTCGAGCAAATCTTCAAAAATTCCTTGACCACGTTGCCCATGGGCGGCGGTAAGGGAGGTTCCGACTTCGATCCCAAAGGCAAGTCCGACGCCGAAGTAATGCGTTTCTGCCAGTCCTTCATGACGGAATTGGCCCGCCACATCGGTCCGGACACGGACGTTCCCGCCGGTGACATCGGCGTGGGCGGTCGCGAAATCGGCTTCATGTTTGGCCAGTACAAGCGTTTGCGCAACGAATTTACCGGCGTTTTGACCGGTAAGGGTCGCAACTGGGGCGGTTCTTTGATCCGTCCGGAAGCAACCGGTTACGGCACCGTGTACTTCGCACAGGAAATGTTGGCCACCAAGGGAATGGACTTCAAAGGCAAAACGGCTGTGGTTTCGGGTTCCGGCAACGTGGCGCAGTACGCCGTTGAAAAGCTGAACGAATTGGGCGCCAAGGTTTTGACCATGTCCGACTCCTCCGGTTACATCATCGACCAAGACGGCATCGACGCCGACAAATTGGCCCACGTGATGGACATCAAGAACGTGAAGCGCGGCCGCATCAGCGAATACACCGCCAAGTACCCGAACGCGAAGTTTGTTGCCGGCAAAACCCCTTGGGGCGAGACGTGCGACATGGCTTTCCCGTGCGCAACGCAAAACGAATTGAACGGCGACGACGCCAAGGCCTTGATCGCCAACGGCGTGAAGTGCATTGCCGAAGGCGCCAACATGCCTTCCACTCCGGAAGCCATTGAAGCTTTTGCTGCTGCGCGTGTGTTGTTCAGCCCGGGCAAGGCATCCAACGCCGGTGGTGTAGCCACGTCCGGCTTGGAAATGTCCCAAAACTCCTTGCGTTTGTCTTGGACGCGCGAAGAAGTAGACGGACGTTTGCACCAAATCATGAAAGACATCCACGCTTCTTGCGTGAAGTTCGGTGCCCGCGAAGACGGTTCCATCGACTACGTCAAAGGCGCCAACTTGGCCGGCTTCGTTAAAGTTGCCGACGCCATGTTGGATCAAGGTCTGGTTTAATCCTTCGAGCCGCCGGTTCGCCGGCAGCGCGAAGCGCCGTACCTTCGGAACATGAATGCGTTCCGGAACCCCCAAGCCCACCGGAAGGTGGGCTTTTTTTGTGGCCTAAAGCGGGCCTTTTTTGGCGTTGCTCTGCTGGCTCTTGTCCCTACCGGCTGTACCTACTACGGCACCACCGTGGGCCTGGAACAGCTCAACGAGCAGGTACGGCCCCGCTACGTTCGGTACCGACTGGAACGCGAGCCCTTTACGGGATACGTCACCACGGATACCAGCCGCTTCCGCACGAAAGACGGACTGAAAAACGGCATGGAGCGCGTGTTCTACCCCAGCGGCTCCTTGCGCCGCGAGATCAACTGGAAAAACGGCCTGCGCCACGGAACCGAGCGCATCTACGGAGCCGAGGGCGAGCAGCTTGCGCGCATCCGGTGGACGCGGGGCAAGGAGGCGCGGTAAAAAGGCGCTTCACCAAGTAGCCCAGCGTGCGGTTCGGCCGTCGTCGGCACGCAGCACCCACCAACCTGCGGGTACGTTTTCCGGTAAAAGCGCGCGTCCTGCCGCATCTGCCTCTACCGTGAATACCGTTCTTCCGAGTGCATCCGTGCCCCACAGTTTATGACCCGCATCCAATGGCACGTAGGATTCGCCGCTGGTGTAAATCACTTTCAGCGACTTGCCTGAGTCCTTGGTGTCTTGATCTTGGATCAGACACAACATCTTGTTGATGCGCTTCCACAACTCGTTGGCCAGTAGCCACGGAACCGGCACGGAGTTGGGGTTGTTGCCCATGCGGACCACTACCAAATCCAAGCTGGGCACCACAAATAGGATTTGTCCGTCTCTTCCCAAAGCGGCAAACGCGTCGGCAGGTGCATTTGGAGTGAGTGAACCGGGAAATAAAATTTGAGATTGAGGCAGGCGGTGTGCACTTTGGCCGTTGAGCCACCACAACAAACCGTACGAGGGGTTCAAGCTCTGGGACGGGGTTGTCATCTTATGAACCCACGAGGAATCAAGGACCACAGTGCCGTTCCAACGACCGTGACCTTGAATCAACAACCCATAGCGCGCCATGCTCCGGGGTTTGCTCCAGAAAACATTGTTGTCCCCAGATGGATAAAAGAAACCCTGAATACCCGTTTGCGGTCGAATACGGGATTGGACCAAAGCATTTAGGTTTTGTCCTGTAGCTCCAATAAGTACTGCGTCCAGCAAGGTATACGGTGCATTGTGGTACGCCCACCGCGATCCTGCCGGTGCCAAATACTGCAGGCAAGTAGGAAGGGTACAATCCGGATTGAACACGCCATCGTTCAAGCCCGTAGTCATGCGCAGATGATCTTCCACCCGAATTAATGTTTCTTGAGCGGACGATAAACTGCTCCAACCGGGGCCCAAATAGGCCCGGGAGGGCAGGTTGAGATCAATTTCGCCGGCCGCAACCGCCTGGCCCACCAAACCGGCCGTCAAACTCTTGCCGGCTGACGCCCAATACCACAGACTGTCTGCCGTAAACGTACCGAAGTACTCTTCCACCACCATGCGGCCTTGATGGAGAATCAACAACGCCTTGCTGTCCTGCTGTGCCGCGTAGGTCACCACCGAGTCCACCCCCGTAGGGCACCACCCTAACTGAGCTGGAGTTATTGAATTCCAAGCACTCCCGGTCAGCGGAGGATAATAAAGTCCTTGGGCCCACGAGTCAAGACCACCAAACAGCATGAGGCAAGTGAAAATACCTACCGCATACCCGGAAAACGGTCTTCGCAATGGGTACCTGTCTTGTGTTTTCATGTGCTTTGGATGCGCAACGCGCTCTAGGGTTTAACGCCTCTTGAAGGTAGGTAAAATAGCTTTCGACTACATCCGCTTATCGTGCATGTCCTCATTCAAAAAGTATTTTACTTTGAGTTTTATATTACCCGTTTTTAATATATTCTGTGTAATATTGTACTCAAATGATTTCATCCTCGCTCAAAATCCTTCCGCCCAGCACCCAACGCACGCTGGAAACCCTGGGCGAAAACGTGCGCAAGGCGCGCCTGCGGCGCGCCCTCACCACCGCACGCGTGGCCGAACGCGCCGGAATCAGCCGCAAAACACTGTACCAAATCGAACGGGGAAGCGCGGCCGTGGCGCTAGGCCACTACGCAGCAGTGCTTTTTGTTTTGGAACTGGACGACGAACTGGGTGCTGTGGGCGCCGCGGATCCCTTGGGACGCACCCTGCAGGACGGACGAATGCTGGCAGCGCAACGAAACCGGAGGTCTGAACCTTAAGCGCGTAAATCTGGGGGAATCAGCGCCGACCGCGACGGTCGCGGCGCAGTGCGCGACGCTCCATGCGGCGCACCTTTTTGATCATGCGGTCGCGCTTCAAACGCGCTTTGGCCAAGCGCAACACGCGCCGCTTTTCCCGCAATTCCTTGCGGGATTCGTGCACTTCCTTGCGGCGTTGCGCCAGGGTGGCTCGCGAAGGGGATGCCTCAACGGCGGGGGCAGCCGCAGAACGCGGAACGCGCGCCGCAGGACGAACTTGTGCGGTGCCGGACACGGTCACCAATACGGTCAAAAACAACAGGAGGAAGGTGCGCATAACCACTTAACGACGTGGGACGCGAAAATAGTCTGTGTCTGCCCCAGGAGCATTCTTCATGGCCTCCGCGTGGGAAACCGTCTGCTCCACAACGTCGGGGCGCAATACGTTGACTTCGTCGGACAGATGGACCAAGGGTTCAACGCCTTCCAACTCCATGCGTTCGATCTTGGCCACAAAGCCCAAAATCTTCTCCATGTCCTGCTCCAATTGGGCCTTGCGCTCGGGAGCCAACGTCAAACGAGAAAGGTGGGCGAGTTTGTCTAGATCCAGTTGTGCCATGGGGCAAAGGTACAGAGATTGAGCCGATGTGCGGCTGCGGGTCAGGACTTCCGGTCCTCCGCTCGGTAGCGGTTCAGTTCCGCTAAGAGGAGGGCGTGCACGCGGTCCGACACCGCCTCCTGGTCCGCCACGGTGAGGCCGGTCACCTCAATGGGGGCGTGCACGGTAGCGCGGATCACGCCGGGGGAGCCTCCTTGGCCAAAATCCGGGAAGCGCCGACGGTGGTCCGGGAAGGTGATGGGAAGAATGGCGGTTCCGCTCTCGATGGCCAGCTTGAAGGCGCCCGCCTTGAACGGGGCCAACAGGGTTTTGGGGTTCTTGGGGATGCCTCCTTCGGGGTAAATGCACAAACCGGTACCGCGCGCCAAACGGCGCGCTGCCTTGTCCATCACGGCGCGCTTGGAGGCCAACGAAGTGCGGTCCACCAGGATGGAGGTGCGTCGGTAAAAGAAGCCAAACAAGGGGATTTTGGCCAGCTCCGCCTTGCCAATGAATACGATGGGGGACTTTACGAGCCGGTAGCAAAACATGACGTCCAGCTCGGAGGTGTGGTTGCTCACCACAATGTACGGCCGGTCCCAAGGAATTTGGGCCTCGTAACGCACCTTTCGCCAGAGGAACATGCCGTTTAAAATGAACGCCGCCCAGCGTCGGGCCCAAGGATAAAACCGAGGAAAGTCCGATGCTGAGCGGGAAGTCCAGTAGAGCCCAGGGCTGAGTAAGACGATGCTGACGAGCATGCACCAGTAGTACCACACGTGGTACAGCATGCCAAACGCCCGTTTCATCAATGCAATTCGAACGACTCCATGAACTTCGTGGTGTAGTTGCCGGCCACAAAGTCGGGGTTGTCCATCAGCTGTCGGTGGAACGGAATGGTGGTTTTGACGCCCTCAATAACGAACTCGTCCAGTGCGCGCTTCATCTTGTCGATGGCCTCCTCGCGGGTGCGCGCCGTGGTGATGAGCTTGGCGATCATGGAGTCGTAGTGCGGCGGAATGGAGTAGCCCGCGTACACGTGGGTATCCAAGCGAACGCCGTGCCCTCCGGGAGCGTGGAACACGGTAATTTTACCGGGAGCGGGACGGAAATTGTTGTACGGATCTTCCGCGTTGATGCGGCACTCAATGGCGTGCAATTCCGGTTCGTAGTTGCGTCCGCTGATGGCAACACCGGCGGCTACTTTGATCTGCTCGCGGATCAAATCGTAGTCAATCACCTGCTCCGTGATGGGGTGTTCCACCTGGATGCGGGTGTTCATTTCCATGAAGTAGAAATTCCGGTGCTTGTCCACCAAGAATTCGACGGTTCCCGCACCTTCGTAGCCAATGTACTCTGCAGCTTTAACCGCCGCAGCACCCATGGCGGCGCGCAATTCGGTGGTCATGAAGGGGCTGGGGGTTTCCTCCACCAATTTTTGGTGACGACGCTGAATGGAACAGTCGCGTTCGGACAAGTGGCAGGCTCTACCGTACTGGTCTCCAACGACTTGAATTTCAATGTGGCGCGGCTCTTCAATGAGCTTCTCCATGTACATGCCGTCGTTGCCAAAGGATGCAGCTGCCTCTTGGCGAGCGGAATCCCAGGCCTTGGCCAGTTCGTCCTCTGCCCAAATGGCGCGCATGCCCTTTCCGCCGCCTCCGGCCGTGGCCTTCATCATGACGGGGTAGCCAATTTCCTTGGCCGTGCGGGTGGCGTGCTCCAAACTTTCGAGCAGACCGTCGGAACCGGGAACGCAGGGTACGCCGGCCTCCTTCATGGTGGCCTTGGCGGTGGACTTGTCGCCCATTTTGTCTATTTGCTCCGGGGTGGCGCCAATGAACTTGATGCCGTGCTCCGCGCAAATCTTGGAAAACTTGGAGTTTTCGGACAAAAATCCGTAACCCGGATGGATGGCGTCTGCGTTGGTGATTTCGGCGGCCGCAATGATGCTGGCCATCTTCAGGTAGCTGTCCTTGGAGGGCGGTGGTCCAATGCAAACGGCTTCGTCCGCAAAACGCACGTGCAAACTTTCGCGATCGGCGGTGGAATAAACCGCCACGGTCTTGATGCCCATCTCGCGGCAGGTGCGAATGATGCGCATGGCGATCTCACCGCGGTTGGCAATGAGGATTTTCTTGAACATACCGGACACTTAGGCGGGGTCTACCAAGAACAAAGGCTGATCGTACTCCACGGGAGAGGAGTCGTCCACCAGGATCTTCACGATGCGTCCGCTCACTTCGCTTTCGATTTCGTTGAAAAGCTTCATGGCCTCAATAACGCAAACTGCTTTGCCGGGCTTGATTTCGTCGCCTACGTTTACAAAAAAGTCTTTGTCTGGGCTGGGACGACGGTAGAAGGTACCGATCATCGGAGACTTCACAGTGATGTATTTGCTGGTGTCCTCGCTTGCTGGCGCTGCAGGAGCGGGAGCGGCTTCGGGAGCAGCGGCCGGAGCGGGAGCGTACGCCGCAGACGGCATCGTCATGGGTGCCGAGGGAACGAAGGCAAACTCCTGAGCGCCCGGTGCCGTTTTCACGGTGATCTTGAATTCGTCGGTCTCGAGGCTTACCTCGGTGGCACCCGACTTGGAAACAAAGCGGATGAAATTTTGTAACTCTTTGATATCCATAACTATGGCTTTTTGTATTCGATTTTCGTTACCGCAAAAGTGCGCATAAAAAAGCAAACCCGGACGGGGAGGTCCGGGTTTTTTGGGGACCGCCCCAGGGGCGTCCGGTCTATTTTACGCTTCGGCTTGTGCCGGAGCAGTGTTGTCGATGACCACTTTTCCTTTGTAGTACATGCTGCCCTCGTGCCAGTAGGCGCGGTGGTACAAGTGTGCCTCGCCGGTCACGCCGCATACAGCAATCTGGGGCATTATGGCTTTATCGTGGGTGCGGCGCTTATCGCGGCGCGTGCTGGACTGTCTGCGTTTGGGATGTGCCATGGCTCAATCGTTTAATTCGTTTTTGGACTTGCGCAACGGAATGCTCAAAACAGCCAACTCGTAGAGGTACTGACTCAGGTCTACTTCGTACGATCCATGGGGTAGGATCAGCAACTCAGGTTCCTGGTCGTCGTAGGCCTCACCAAATTTGACCACAACGGTAAATATGTTGTGGAGGGGGAGTTCAAACGGCTCGCCGGTGTCGTCATCTTCCGTCGCAAGCAAACCGCTGAAGGTAAAGCGAAGTTCCATCGTGAGCGATCCTTTTACAAGGGTCACGCGGACTTCCGCTTGGGTCATCCCTTCGGTTTCGGGGTGGTTGTAGTGTGCAAAGAACGCAGCATCAAGGCTGTATTCCAACTCGTGCGTGCCGGCCTTGAGGCCCGAAAAAACAAGCGTGTAATCGCGCTTTTTCATAAGCTGCTCGATTTGGAGCCCGCAAAGATAAGAATTTTTTTCAACGCTTGCTTGTGCATAACTGATTTTTCGAATTACGCCCGCTCTTTGCGCGTTTCTACTCGCTTTCGCAGGGGATTGGACGTCGCATCTGCGTGACCGGCCCGACGTCGGACCAAATCAATGGCCTCAAACAGGGCGTTGCGCAGGCTGCTGGGATCCGCTTCCTGCTTGCCCGCCAAGGCATAAGCCACGCCGTGGTCCGGCGAAGTGCGCACGTGGGACAGTCCGCAAGTGACGTTGACGCCGTCGTGGAAGTGGATCATTTTGAAGGGAATCAGGCCTTGGTCGTGGTACAGCGCCAAGACGCCGTCGAAGGCCGCGTGCTGGCCGGAACCGAAAAATCCGTCGGCCGGATAGGGTCCGTACACCTGGAGGCCTTGCTCCGCGAGCTGGGCAACGGCAGGGGCCACTACCTCGGTGTCCTCTGCGCCAAACTTGCCGCGGTCTCCGGCGTGGGGGTTGAGGGCCAGGACGGCAATTTTGGGTTTTTGAACGCCAAAGTCGGTTTGTAGTGCCTGGTGAAACTGCTGCATTTTGGCTACGAGGAGCTCGTGGGTGATGGCCGCAGAGACGTCGGACAGGGCCAGGTGTTCGGTGGCCAAGGCCACGCGCAACTCAGGGCCGCTCAGCACCATCAAGGGCTTGCCACCCAAGCGCTCGCCCAGGTAGGCGGTGTGCCCGGAAAACCCTTCGACGGGGATGGTTTCCTTGTCAATGGGCGCCGTGACGAGGGCGTCGATTTGGCCTTTTTGCAGGGCGTCGATGCCGGCGTCCAAAGATTTCAGGGCGTACTGGCCCAATTCCGGATTGGGCTTGCCCAAGTCCAGCAGCACTTGGTCCGTCCACGGTTCCACCAAAGCAATGCGGTTCTCCGGATGCGGCTGGTCCAGGTTGGAGGTCAGGGAGTAGGGAATTTCCGGCAGGTCCGCGGCCTTCCGGTGGTAGGCAAAGGCCTTGGGGGTGGCAAACAAGACGGGGCGGCACAGTTCGTGCACGGTGGGGTCTGCGAGGGTGCGGAGGACTACTTCCAGGCCAATACCGTTGAGGTCGCCACAGGTGATTCCAATGCGGGGAAGAATGGTGCTCATGCGGTACGGGTGCTCAAGAAGTCCAACAAAAGGCGCACGCCAATGCCGGTTCCGCCGGCAGACCAGTACCCCATAGGCTTGTCTGCAAAGGCTGGGCCCGCGATGTCCAGGTGCACGTAGGGGTAGTCTGTGAAGTGTTCCAGGAACTTTCCGGCGGTGATGGCGCCGGCGTCTGCGCCGCCAATGTTCTTGAGGTCCGCAACGGTGCTCTTGAGGAGTTCGTTGTAGTCGTCCCAAAAGGGGAAGCGAACCAAGCGCTCGTGGGTGCGGCTCCCGGAGGCCAGGAGGTCCGACCAAACTTCTTCGGAGGCGGTGCCCATGGCCACGGTGGCGTAGTGCCCAATGGCGCGGGCGGCGGCCCCGGTGAGGGTGGCCAGATCAATGACCAGTTGCGGGTTGTAGCGCTTGGCGTAGTGGAGGGCGTCGGCCAGGATGAGGCGCCCTTCGGCGTCCGTGTTGAGCACTTCCACGGTGGTGCCGTCGCTCATGGTGAGGACGTCGCCCGGGGTGACGGCGTTGCCGCCGGGGCGGTTGTCTGTGGCGGGAATCAGGCCCACCACGTGCACGGGGAGGCCCAGGCGCGCAGCGCCGGATAGGGCTCCCAACACGGCAGCGGCGCCGCTCATGTCCGACTTCATGGTGTCCATGGAATTGGTGGGCTTCAAGCTCAATCCGCCGGTGTCGTAGACCACGCCCTTGCCCACCAGCACGTAGGGCTGTGCGTTGACGGCGTTGGCGGGTTTGTATTCCAAAACGGTAAAGGTGGGCTCGTCCAGGCTTCCCCAGTTGACGCCCAACAGGCCGCCCATTTTCAGGGATTCAATCTTCTTTTTGTTGAACACCTCCACGTGGAACCCGTATTCCTTGCCGGCGTCCGCGGCGGCCTGGGCCAAGCCTTGGGCGTTGAGCACGTTGACGGGGTGGTTGATCAGGGTGCGCGCCAAAAAGACGCTTTCGATGCGAATTTCCAGGGCCCGTACGTCGCTGGCCTTCCAGCCTTCCAGGTAGACGGCGTTCAGGGACGGGGTGTTCTCGGCCTTCTTTTGGGCAAACTGGTCCGTGTAGCGGTAGTTGGCCAGGAGCAGGCCCTCCACCAAGGCGGGGTGGGCGTTGGGCAGGGAAATGCCGGTGTGGCGCGCCGCCTGGAGCAGCTTGGCCAGCGCAGCGCCTGCCTGGCGGTATTTTTCCGCGCCTTCTGGGGTGTTGGGGTCTGCTGGCAAAAGGTTGGCGTAGGCATCGGTACCGTTGTCGGTAGCCGTGCACCAGCCCTTGCCGGAACGGGCCCAAAAAGCGTTCCACGAGGCTTGTGCCGCCTTAGCGGAGGTGAGTGCGGTTGCGGCGTCGGCAGAGGCAAGTACACCGGCCCGGGGAGTGCCGGCCGGAATGCGGGTGTCGAGGTGGATTTTCATACCTTCCAAAGGTACGGCAACGGGTGTACCTTTGCGGTATGTTTACCGGTATTATCGAAACCCTGGGGACCGTGGTGGGCGTGCACCGCGAAGGCACTAACGTTCACTTGGATGTGGAATCCACTCTGGCCCCGGAGTTGCGGGTGGACCAAAGCTTGGCGCACAACGGCGTGTGTCTGACGGTGGTGGCCTTGCACGGACCGTCGGGCCAACCGACGGGGTACCGCGTCACCGCGATTGACGAAACGCTGCAGAAAACCACGGTGGGGCGCTGGGCGGCCGGAACACGCGTCAATTTGGAGCGCTGCATGCCCGCGAACGGACGGCTGGACGGCCACATTGTTCAGGGACACGTGGACGCCGTGGGACGCATTGCGTCTGTGGAGGATCGGGACGGCAGTTGGACCTACCGAGTAGAGCATCCTGTGGCCGCGGATTGGATCACGGTGCCCAAGGGGTCTGTGACCGTCAACGGGACGTCGCTCACGGTGGTGGATGCGGCGCTCGACTCGTTTTCCGTGGCGATCATTCCCTACACCTACGAGCACACGGTGTTCCACACCCTGCAGGTAGGAGATCCGGTGAATCTGGAATTCGACATTTTGGGCAAGTACGCGGCGGCGCTGCTGCAGCGACAATCCGCCTTTGCCAATCAAGCGCCCAGCCGTGCGTAAGTTGGTTTTGTTGAGCGCCCCGTCCGGATCCGGAAAGACCACCCTGACGCGCCGTTTGCTGGACGGCCATCCGGAATTTGCGTTTTCGGTTTCGGCCACCAGCCGCGCCCCGCGGGGGCGCGAGGAGCACGGTGTGGATTACTATTTTTTGAGCCCGGAGGAATTCGATGCCGCCTTGGCGGCTGGGGACTTCCTGGAGTGGGAAGAAGTGTATCCCGGCGCGCGGTACGGTACGTTGCGCAGCGAAGTGGAGCGCCTGTGGACGGAAGGAAAAGTGGTTTTCTTTGATGTCGACGTGGAAGGAGCCCTGCGCTTGAAAAGGAAGTTTGGCGACGACGCCTTGGCGGTGTACATCGAGGCTCCTTCGCTGGAAATTCTGGAACAGCGCCTGCGCCAACGAGGTACCGACACCGAAGAAAAGATTCAAATTCGATTGGGCAAGGCCGGACGCGAAGCCCTACGTGCCCCCCATTTTGACGTGCGCATCGTGAACGACGAGCTGGACCGCGCCACGGGCGAATTAAAGGCCGTGGTGGACGCTTTTGTGCGCACCTCGGCACCCTCCGACGGATCCGCGATTTGAACCCTTCCAACTCCTCCCCCCTTCCCTTGCCCGCCGCACCGATTCGGCGGATTGGTTTGTTGGGCGGCACGTTTGACCCCATTCACGAGGGGCACCTGACGCTGGCGGAGGCCGCCCGCAGACAACTCCAACTGGACGAGGTTTGGTTGGTGGTGAGTCCACAGAATCCGTTCAAGGCAGCCGACGAATTAACCGACGAGCGCCACCGTTTGGCTTTGGTGCAATCGGCCGTTGCCAACCGCCCGGGCTTGGTGGCCAGCGACGTGGAGTTTGCCCTGCCGCGGCCGTCGTACACGGCTTCCACCCTGCGCCATCTGCTGCAAACGCACCCAGATTGCGGTTTTGTTTTGATCATTGGGGCCGACAACTGGGCCGGACTCAACCGCTGGAAGGAGGCGGACTGGTTGTGGGCGCACCTGCCGGTGGCCGTTTATCCGCGCAGCGGTGCGGCTGAGGCGCCCGGAACGGTGCCCGCACACGTGCTGACGGGGCCTCCGGTGGATTTGTCCAGTACGGAGGTGCGCGCCGCTTTGCGGCGCGGCGAAGTGCCCACCATTCCGCTTCCGGAGGGCGTTTGGGCCTACCTGCAAGCCCACGGATTGTACGCTCCCAACGGTCCCGATTCCGGGAAATAACGTACCTTGGGGAGACCGCTGGCATGCCGGCCCAAACCACCAAACCCCCGTTCGTGAATTCACTACTGGACCGTCCTTTCTTGGAACGCGTGGCCCGCGAATGGGCCGCGCAAACGCCCGCAGACCAATGGCACCGCACCGCTTGGGTGCTTCCCAGCCGGCGCGCGGAGCGCTTCTTGCGCACGCACCTGTCCAACGCCGCGCCGGGGCCCGTACTGGCGCCGCTGACCCTTCCTTTGGACGGTTTGCTGTCTGCCCTGAGCGGACTGCGTCCGGTGAACAGTTTGGACGCCCTGATGCGGTTTTACCCGCTGTACGCCGCACAATTCGAATCGCACGCCGAGCCCTTTGAATCCTATGCCCAATGGGGAGCCAGATCG
>CANHXZ010000002.1 GCA_947464785.1 Flavobacteriales bacterium
CTATAACGTCGTAAGGTCTTGAATCGAGCATTGTTCCACGTGTAACATTAATGAGCGGGGCAAAAATACGGGCAATCCATCACTGTTCCACGTGTAACAAAGCGTGTGGACGAACAGCTAAATAGTGATTCTCCAAGGCCCGCATCTGCATCTCTTCCTCTGATGATTTGTCTGCGTAACCACATGCATGAAGCACGGCATGCAAAACAACACGATCCACTTCATCTCCCAGGTCCGTAGTCAATCGTGAGGCGTTGTCCACAATGCGCTCCCAGCTCACCGCAACATCGGCAGAAATTCTACTGCCCCGTGAGCGTTCAAAAGTGATGATGTCTGTATACGTGTCGTGGTCTAAAAACCGACGATTCAACACCAGAAGTTCGTCGTCGGTATGAAAGCGGTAGTTGAAGTCACCAAGACGTTTGCCCTCTGATTCGGCAACTTCCTGCAACCAATCACCCCAATGCTTGCTGCGCTGAATCCAAAAATCAGGTAGAGAATCAAAAATCACGGCCATTTCTGCGGGGTATAATCCGGATAAAACAGGGGCCAACCGCGAAACACGGGCTGCGAAAAAACCCGGGAGTCAGGAGAAACGCCCGAAGGATTGCTCATGGGGCGGTCTTTACCCACCTCCGATTGGCGTTTTTCATCTTCTTCCTCTTGTTTCTCTGCTCTCTCGAGCTCCAACAACTTAATATCCAACTTCTTAAGGGTTTGGTTCAGCTGCTGGGCGCTTGCATTCTTGATCAACTGGCGCTCCAATTCCTTCATCAATTCAGACGCCTCTTTTCCTGTGGCACTGCCACCTTTGGAACGCTCCAGTTCGCGGCGCAAACGTTCCTGTTGCGCCAGTAAGGAGGCGCGTTGTGCTTGGTCCCCAGAGCTGCCGTCCGCTCCAGACTTGCCTTGGTTGCCCTTCGGCTGTCCCGTTTCTCCAGGCTGCTGTCCCGCTTGTTGCCCCGGTTGCTGGCCTGACTGTTGTCCCGGGCGAGAACCCAATGATTTCATTTGCTCCGCCAACTGTCCTTGCATCTTTCGCATGCCCGAAGCCGAAGGCTTGCCGCTCCCCGGCTTGGAACAACTGCCGGTACCGTCCTTCTTCATGTTGGACAACTGCTGTTGCGCATTGTTCAAAGCCTCTTGAAACAATACCGCCAAATCATTGGACTCCTTCATGGCCTTCTGGAGCTGAACCCCAGCGTTTGAACCTTGACGTTCTTTCAAAAAAGATTTGGCCTGCATTCCATACGCCTGCAAATCCTCCACATGTTGTGAGGTCTTGGCGCCGATGTCCGGACGCCGCATGCCGATTGCACGAAGGGTATCCCCCACGAGGCGCGTGCCTTCTTGCAGGCGTTGAAGTTCCTTTTGCCACTGAGCATAATTAGGGTCTGCCGGAACGGCAACCGAAGTGCGGTCGGACAAGCGCTCCAGTCCAAAACTCACCTGCAGTAAATTGTCGATGAGTTGCTTTAAACTCTTGATTTCCTCTTCCGTCTTGGATTCCTGCGATTCTTGCATCTTCTGACGCATTTGCTGCGCCGCTTTCTTCAAGCTTTCTGAGGCTTTCGCTTGGTCCTTGTTGGAAGGGTTCGATTGCTTTTTCAAGGCATCCTGTTCGGTCTTGGCTTGTTCCAGTTCGTCCGAGTTGTGTTTCTCGCTCAGCTCCTGGGTTTCTTCGGCCAATTCTTTTTGCAAAGCCTGTTCGTCGACATCCGTCCGTTCGGACAGTTTCTTCTGGTCCTCAGACAATCGTTCCAAGGCCTGAATGGCGAGCAGCTGCTCTTGATCCTTAAGCAATTGCTCCAACAAAGCTTCCAAACGTTGCAAGGACGCCGCAGACTTTTGGGTGGTTGCGTTTTGCTCTGAGCGTTGCATCTGCTGCAGCAATTCCTCAATCTGTTGGCGTTTGTCCTCCCACAGCTTTTCCTGAGCCATTCGGTCTGCGTTCGGAATCTTCAGGGCCTGAACGGCCTTTTCCAAAGACTTCATCTGCTCCAAGGCACGTTCCTTGAATTCGGCTTCTGCTTGCTTTTGCACTAGCTCCGACTCCACATTCTTCCTTTGGGTTTGCCTTCTTCGTTCTTCGGCCGAGCGCTTGTTGAGTTGGTCGGCACTTCGACGGGTCATCTCCGCTTGCTGCGCCAAGGAGCGAACTGCTGATGCTGCAGCCAATTGTTGGTCCTGAGCACCAAAACGGGGTTTTACAAAAACCACAGGTTGCGAGCGTTGTCCTTTGCTGTCCACGGCATAGGCCGTCCAGGATTCGCGAGAGCCTTGCAAAGACATGGAAAAAGTTCCTGTAGCAACGGGAACACGACCCATTTTTTGCTCGCTTCTGCCCAAAACAACGCGAGCCAAACCGCGATCGTCCTCAGCGCGCCAAACCGCGCGCACCGTAGCGGACAAGGAGTCGATGGTCCAATCAACAGACAGTACAGGCGGTGCGTCTGGAATCGCTCGAACGTGCAGGAACCCTCCGGATTTCCAACGTCCCAATGCGCCCTTTGCCAACAACTCTACTTTGGCGGATTGATCCACAACAAAAGACCCACTGAATGGAGCGGCCGTTGCGGGTCCTTCCGTCTTATTCCAGTCCCAACGAACCAACTCGGCATGATCCGCTTCCAATTCCCAACGGACCACAGAACCCACAGAACATTCCAAATCCTGAAGTCCTTGAACCAGTCGTTCCTTTTCTCCCGTGTAAGCAGGAGGTACAATACGGAAACGGATGGAGTTCCATGCTACTGCTGGAACCCAAGCAACGCGTTTCACTTCCCATCGGTAGTCGCCAAAAAGAAGTATCCACTCTTGATCCTCAGAATCCATACGAGCGACCCACTGAAACGAACCGTCGGACTGCTTCTGGCCCACCAAACGTTTGCCGTTGACCTCCGCAGACCAAGACTCCACCTGCACCCCAATGGGCTTGGCTCGTACAACAACATTCTGTCCTTCCTCTGCACGGATGGGGGCTTTCCATTCCACCTCAAAGGGGGGAGGAGGAGTAAACGTTTCGTCCCATGCCAACAAGCGTTGCTGCGCAAATTTAGTAGGTTGG
This sequence comes from Flavobacteriales bacterium, assembly GCA_947464785.1. Taxonomy (GTDB): domain Bacteria; phylum Bacteroidota; class Bacteroidia; order Flavobacteriales; family Schleiferiaceae; genus CAMDTE01. The sequence continues at coordinate 3,068 of CANHXZ010000002.1, forward strand.
TACTGTGCCGATATTCCTAAAAAAACAAGTAAAACTGCCAAAACCGCCGCGTAGGGACGTAGCGTTGCCCAGGAAAATCGTTCCCAAATGGGGAATTTAACCGCTTGCTCCAAGCGCTCCTCCACGGCGCGCTGGATGCGGACCGTCGAACCCATAAGTTCTAACTGATAGGCATTGAGTAACTTATCGTCTAATTCAGGGAAACGGGCACCCAATTCTCGGGCACAATTCTCCAAAGAAAAATAAGTTCCCCTTAGAAAGCGAACCGCTGGAAGTACCAACGTCCAGACGATGGCTGTTAAAAGAGTTGCAGCCGAAAGGAGTAAAGCACCAATCTTAACAGTGGGAGCTAAATAAAAACCAACCTCGGCCGCTAAAAAGAGCAGCCAGAGCAGGATGATGGAAGCAAACAACAAGAGCGCATTCACCAACAAGCCGTGCCGAAAACGGCGCAGACGGTAGGTGTGCAACCACTGTGCAGCTGATTGCATCAAGCGCAGGGAATTTTAGCAACACGGTCCTCGTGACGACCTCCTTCAAATTCCGCTTCCAAAAATGCTGCTACACAAGCAAAGGCAACCGCCGGCTCAATGAACCGAGCGGGGATAACCAATACATTGGCATCGTTGTGTTCGCGTGCCAAGGCCCCTAATTCCGGAAGCCAACACAAAGCGGCACGAATGCCTTGGTGCTTGTTCGCCGTCATGGCAATGCCGTTGCCGGAACCGCACAAAAGAATGCCCAAATCTGCATCGCCTGATTCCAAGTCTTTTGCAACCGGATGCGCATGATCTGGGTAATCCACGCGATCGGAAGAATAAGCACCGTGGTCCAGCACGGTATGCCCTTCTTCCAGCAGCAAGTGCTTGATTTTCTCTTTGAGTTCAAAACCTGCGTGATCGGCACCAATAGCTATGTTCATAACCTGTGAACTTGTGTGAATAAGTCAATACAAAAATTAGACCCTGTAAAATTACCCCACTTTATCCACAACCGCACGACCAAAAGTGGAGGTAAAAGATTTTAACGAATAAATCCAAACGACACTTTCAACAGCTGCTCATAAACTAAGCGTGCAACTAGTAAAATGCTTGATTCAAAAGGCAATCGTCACCGCTTGATGTGTTCATAATCTGTTCACAAAGTCAGAAATGCGTTGAAAAGAAAAAGGGGGACAAAAGTTATCCCCCTTATGAACCGACTATTAAAAACAAGAAGATTCTATTTTAAAAAAGTTTTTAGTGTTTATTCAATGTTGAAAACGATGCCTTGCGCCAATGGAAGGTTGTTTCCGTAGTTGAGCGTGTTGGTTTGGCGACGCATGTACGCCTTCCAGCTGTCCGATCCGGATTCGCGTCCGCCGCCCGTTTCCTTTTCACCGCCAAAAGCGCCGCCAATTTCAGCACCGCTGGTGCCAATGTTTACGTTGGCGATGCCGCAGTCGGACCCGGCTGCAGACAAGAAGGTGTGTGCCTCGCGCATGTTGAGGGTCATGATGGCCGACGAGAGACCTTGCGGTACTCCGTTTTGCAATGCAATGGCTTCTTCCAGGGTGGAGTAGGTCATGACGTACAAAATGGGCGCAAACGTTTCGTGCTGCACAATGGCGTAGTGGTTTTCCACGCGGGCAATGGCCGGTTTCACGTAGCATCCGCTTTCGTATCCGGGACCGCTAAGCACGCCACCTTCTACCAAGATGCTTCCGCCTTCGCGCACTACTTCCGTTAATGCACGTTGGTATTGAGCTACGGCTGCCGAATCGATCAAAGGACCTACGTGTACACTAGGATCCAAGGGATTACCAACGGTCAATTGGCTGTAGGCTTTTTTCAAAACGTCCACCAATTTATCCACAATTGATTCGTGAACAATCAATCGTCGGGTACTGGTGCAGCGCTGACCGGCGGTACCTACGGCGCCAAAGACCGTACCAATGACGGTCATTTTGAGGTCTGCCTCTGGAGTAACGATGATGGCGTTGTTGCCGCCCAATTCCAAAATAGTGCGTCCAAAACGCTCCGCAACCACGGCGCCAACTTTACGTCCCATAGCCGTGGAACCTGTTGCGGAAACCAAGGGAACGCGCGCATCTGCGGTCATCCACTGGCCTACTTCAACGGCACCGGTAACAATGGTGCTGATGCCCTCTGGAAGGTTGTTGGCTTCCGCAACTTGATTCCAAAGGTGTTGGCACGCAACGGCGCACAAAGGTGCTTTTTCAGAAGCTTTCCATACCACGACGTCGCCACAAACCCAAGCCAGGGCTGCGTTCCAACTCCACACGGCTACCGGAAAATTGAAGGCACTGATGACGCCCACAATACCCAAGGGGTGCCATTGCTCCATCATGTGGTGGTTGGGACGTTCGCTTTGAATGGTTAAGCCGGTCAGTTGCCGCGACAAGCCAACGGCGTAGTCGCAGATGTCGATCATTTCTTGGACTTCACCCCAACCTTCTTGGAGGGATTTCCCCATTTCGTAGCTCACCAATTTTCCGAGTAAATCCTTGTTGGCGCGCAAGACGTCGCCAAATTGACGCACGTATTCACCGCGTTTGGGTGCCGGAATGGTGCGCCAGTGAATAAAAGCGGCGTGCGCTTTTTCCAGTGCCGCGTCGTATTCCGCCCGCGTGGTGGTGCTTACTTCACCGATGGCTTTGCCGTCCACCGGGGAATAACTGGTTAGCGAAGATCCTGCGTTGGAAGATTGACGACCGGTCCAGGTGCCCGCGTTGGTGGGTTTCAAACCCAGCGCGGAAAAGTCAGTAATAGAGTATGTTGCCATGGGGCAAAGGTACGCAACGGGCAACGTGTGCCGTTGGAACCAGTGCAGCGGCGGGTGCGGCAAAAAAAAACCCCGCCAGAGGCGGGGAAAAAAAAGAGGTCTCGAGCGGATTCGAACCGCTGTAGCAGCTTTTGCAGAGCTGAGCCTAGCCACTCGGCCACGAGACCAATTTTGAGCGGACTGCAAAGATACGCAATTGTTGCGAATTGCGCTTTATTACAAGGTTTCGTTCGTCAGCGAAGCGGGGATCCGTCGGGACGAAACTCCATTTGAACCGTTACGCGTTCCACATCCGCGTCTATGGGCGGGCTGAGTTTGGCCACCCGAACTTGTGCCCAATTCACGGAGGGTGCTTCGCGCAGGATGCGCTCGCCAATGCGCAAGACAACAGTCTCCAGCAACTGCGCCCGAACGGCCATTTCTTCGCGCGCAATGCGGGCGAGCAGGACGTAATCCACGGTGTCTTTTAATAGATCCGTTTGTGCGCTGCGTTCGTCGGAAACCTCCACCGCCAAATCCACGTGGTAGTGGGATCCTATTTGTGCTTCTTCGGGAAGGCAGCCGTGGTAGGCGTACAGCCTTTGTTGGGTCACCTCAATGCGCACGGCAAATGCTTTCGATGCGTTCCAGAGATTCTTCTTTGCCCAGCAGCCCCATGGTTTCAAAGACCGACGGTCCTACCGTAACGCCCGTGATGGCCAAACGCAAAACAGGACCCAGCTGACCGAAGCCTTGACCGGATTCTGCCAAGTAGGATTTAAAGTTGGATTCCAGGGCGTCGGCGGCAAAGGGTTCCACCGCGGCGAAGCGTTGCGCCAAGGCGCGCAGGTGCTCTGCGGAGGTGTCCGTCCATTTCTTGCCCATCATTTCGGGGTCGTACCCGTGGGGAGCGTGGAACAGATAGGGTCCATTTTCGTAGACATCTTGCGGGAATACGGCGCGGTCCAACAACAAAGAGCAGGCGCCTTCCAGCACCTGGGGAGCGGGAACAGCAACGCCCCGACGGGTCAAGTCTGCAGCCACTTTTTGGGCGAGTTCCGCAGCGGGAAGGGCGCGCAAAAATTGCTGGTTGAACCACTTGGCTTTTTCAAAGTCAAAACGCGCACCGGCTTTGTGCACCTTGTCCAAGTTGAAGGCCTCTACGAGTTCCGCCAGCGAGAACAATTCACGGTTGTCGCCGGGGTTCCAGCCCAAAAAGGCCAACATATTGGTGAAGGCTTCCGGCAAAAAGCCGCGCTCGCGGTAGCCGCTGGAGACCTCGCCGGTTTCCGGGCTGACCCAGTACAGGGGAAATACGGGGAAGCCCAGTCGATCGCCGTCGCGCTTGGAAAGTTTTCCGTTTCCGTCCGGGCGGAGGAGCAGGGGCAAGTGGGCAAACTCAGGAGCTTCCCAGTCAAAGAATCGGTACAACAGAATGTGCAGCGGTGCGGAAGGAAGCCACTCTTCGCCGCGAATGACGTGGGAAATGTCCATGAGCCGGTCGTCCACCACGTTGGCCAAGTGGTAGGTGGGCATGCCGTCGCCCTTGAGCAAGACTTTGTCGTCCAAATTCAAGGTGTTCACACTGACCCAACCCCGAATGCGGTCTTGAAATTTAACTTCTTCGTTGCGCGGCAATTTGACGCGGATCACGTACGGTTCACCCGCAGCCAGCCGACGCTCCACGTCTTCTGCCGGAAGGGTCAGGCTGTTTTTCATGGCCGTCCGCGTGATGCTGTTGTACTGCCAGTTGGGATTGCCCGCGGCCTTAGCGCGTTCGCGAACCAACTCCAGGTCTTCCGGGGTGTCAAACGCGTAGTACGCGTTGCCGTCGGCGATCAGTTGATCGGCGTATTGGCGGTACATGGGTTTGCGCTCGGATTGGCGGTACGGTGCATGGGGTCCGCCCACGCCTTGGCCCTCGTCGGGCGAAATGCCGCACCAAGCCAGCGCCTCCAAAATGTACTCTTCCGCACCCGGGACAAAGCGATTTTGGTCCGTGTCTTCAATGCGCAGCAGGAATTTGCCGCCGTGTTGCTTGGCAAACAGGTAGTTGTACAGGGCCGTGCGAACGCCACCCATGTGGAGTGGGCCGGTAGGGCTGGGGGCGAATCGAACGCGAACGGGACGTGAAGACATAAGGTTTTCCTTGAGGGGCACAAAGATAGCCCACCGCGTACAATCGCTATCTTTGCCGCCTATGGAGCGCACCCTCAACGAACAAGAACAGTTTCGCCGCGAGTCCTTGGCCCAACTGCGGGCTTTGGGCATTGAACCCTACCCGGCCGCGTCGTACCCCATTACGCACACGGCCGAAGAACTATTGAACGGCTACGAGGCCAATCCGGACGCCTTCTCCAAGGTGTGCGTGGCGGGTCGGTTGATGGCCCGACGGATCATGGGCAAGGCTTCTTTTGCCGTACTCAAAGACAGTTCCGCTCGCATACAGGTGTACCTGAACCGCGACGAGTTGTGCCCGGGCGAAAACAAGGACCTGTACAACGAGGTGTTCAAGAAGCTCTTGGACATGGGCGACTTTGTGGGTGTGGAAGGACACGTGTTCAAAACCCAAACCGGCGAGATTTCCGTTCACGCAACGTCGCTGACGGTGTTGAGCAAATCGTTGCGCCCGCTGCCCGTGGTGAAAACGGATGCAGACGGCACGGTATACGATGCCTTTTCCGATCCGGAGCTGCGCTACCGCCAACGCTACGTGGATTTGGTGGTGAACGAAGGCGTGAAAGACGTTTTTGTGAAGCGCACCAAAATCTTCAACACCATGCGCAAGGTATTTGACCGCGCGGGTTATTTGGAGGTGGAAACGCCCGTTTTGCAGCCCATTCCCGGTGGTGCCACCGCGCGCCCCTTTATTACGCACCACAACGCCTTGGACATGCCGCTTTATTTGCGCATCGCCAACGAACTGTACTTGAAGCGCTTGATTGTGGGTGGGTTCGACGGCGTCTACGAGTTTGCCAAGGATTTCCGGAACGAAGGAATGGACCGGACGCACAATCCGGAGTTCACCGTGATGGAAATTTACGTGGCCTACAAAGATTACCGGTGGATGATGCAGTTCACGGAGTCTTTGTTGGAAGAAGTGGTTCGCGAAGTGACGGGCGGCTCCGTGGAAGTACAGGTGGGCCAACGCACTATTTCATTTCAGGCGCCGTTCCCGCGGGTGCCCATTTTGGAAGCCATTCGCGTGCACACCGGCCACGACTTAAACGGCAAGTCCGAGGACGAGGTTCGAACCGTTGCGCGCACTTTGGGCGTGGAGGTGAAGCCGGAAATGGGCTTGGGCAAGTTGATCGACGAAATCTTTGGCGAAAAGTGCGAGCACCACTACGTGCAGCCTACGTTCATTACGGATTACCCCATTGAGATGTCTCCCTTGTGCAAGCGCCACCGAGACAATCCAGCGTTGACGGAGCGTTTTGAGTTGTTTGTAAACGGGAAGGAGTTGGCCAACGCGTACAGCGAGTTGAACGATCCCATCGACCAACGCGAGCGATTTGAGGAGCAGTTGAAGTTGTCCGAAAAGGGCGACGACGAGGCGATGTTCATTGATCAGGACTTTTTGCGCGCCTTGGAGTACGGCATGCCGCCCACCGCGGGCATGGGCATTGGAATGGACCGTTTGACGATGTTGTTGACGAACCAGAGCAGCATCCAGGAGGTTTTGTTTTTCCCGCAAATGCGTCCCGAAAAGGTCGATTAATAGATGCTGTATCCGGCGGACGCAGCGGACAGCCTTGACTTTACGGCGTTGAAGGCGATGGTGGGGGAGCGGGCGGCGACGCCGCAGGCCCGCCGCCGCATTGAGGAGCTGCAGCCGGAATTTCGGTGGGAAGCGCAAGCGGAGGAACTGGAGCGCACGGACCAAATGCTGACCCTGTACCAACAGGGGCATTTTTTACCTGCCGTAGCCACGGCCGACACCGCGTCGGCATTGACGATGCTGCGGGTGCGTGAGGCCGTCTTGAGTTCCGAGCAGTTTCTGGCCCTCAAAGCACAAACCGAAAGCTACCAGAACCTGTACCGATTTTGCGGACTTCACCGCCTGTCCATGCCCGCAGTGGTTCGCTTGCTGGAGCGCACCCCCCCGGTGGACGAGGTTCCGCTGTGGATCGACAAAATCTTGGAACGAAACGGCGAGGTGAAAACGTCTGCCAGCAAGGAATTGGCCGAAATAAGGCAGGTGTTGTCCCGAAAACGTGCCGCGGCAGACCGGGTCTTTTATAAAGTGCTCCGTCGGTACGAATCCGAAGGATGGTTGGGGGACATTCGCGAGAGTGTGGCCGACGACCGACGTGTGTTGGCCGTAACGGCGTCGTACAAGAACCGCGCCCAAGGCGCCTTCCACGGCAGCTCGTCCAAGCAATCTTTGGTCTTTTTGGAGCCGGGCGAATGCCTGGAAATCAACGCCGAGGTGGCCTTGCTTCGCGAGGAAGAAACCAAGGAGATTCGGCAAATTTTGAAAGCGCTGACGGCCCAATTGGCACCCCTACGGGAGCCGTTGATGGCCAGCGCAGAGCGCCTCATTGATTTGGATTTTCTCAACGCGAAAGCGCGTTTTGCCTTCGACGAAGGGGCCTGTTTGCCCACAATTCATCGGTACGGAAAAGGCCAGGACCGGCGCATACCACTGCCCCCGGTACACCTAGTACAAGGAATCAACCCCGTTCTGCGCCGGGTGCAGTCCGGCCGCGGCAAGCCCGTGGTCCCGCTGCAATTGACCCTGGGCGACCCGCACCGACTGGTGGTTATTTCCGGCCCCAACGCGGGCGGAAAATCCCTAGCCCTCAAGACCTTGGGACTTTTTCAATTGATGCTCCAAAGCGGATTGTTGGTGCCGGTTCATCCGTCCAGCGCTTTTCGTTGGGTGGACAAGATCTTGGTGGACATTGGAGACGCCCAAAGTGTGGAAAACGAGCTGTCTACGTACTCCGCCAAGTTGTCCAAAATGAAGCAGTTGCTGCTGCATGCGGGCCCCGGAACGCTGTGTTTGGTGGACGAATTTGGCAGCGGATCAGACCCCGATTTGGGCAGCGCCTTGGCGCAAGTTTTTTTGAAGAAATTGCACGAAAGCGGCACCTTGGGCGTGTTCACCACCCACTACAACGCCATCAAAGCCTTGGCGGGAAGTTTACCGCACGCCACCAACGCCAACATGGCGTTCGACGTCAAGACGTTTGAACCCGAGTACCGTTTGCACGTGGGGTCGCCCGGAAGCAGCTACACCTTTGAAGTGGCGCAACGCGTGGGCCTGCCCAAAGCGTTGTTGGCGGAGGCCCGGGAAGCACTTGACGGACAAACCCGCTCCGTGGACCAGTTGTTGGTGACCCTTCAACGCCAGCGAAGCGCCCTGGACCGCACGCAAAACGAGAGCGGGAAGCGATTGCGGGAATTGGAGCAACTCAAAGCCGACCAGGAAGGCCGCATTGCCAAGCTGGAAGATAAATTGGAACGCGTCGGCAGTGCCAATGCCGAAGTGGCGGACCGCCTGGCGTGGGGCAAACGCTTTGAGTCTGTGGCCAAGCTATACGCGGCGGCCAAAGGCCCCAAGGCGCGTCAGGAGGCGATGAACGAAGTGGTCAAACTGTTTGCCGAGCGGGCGGGAAGGGCCAAGAAAGCCGAGAAAAAAGCGGAGACTAAAGCCCAACAAGCCCAGCGAATCCGCTTGGAGCAGTTGTGGGCGATGCCGGTCACTAAGGGCGATAAAGTGCGCGTGCTCTCCGGCGGCCGAACCCCGGGCGAACTTTTGGAAGTAAAGAAAGACAAGTACCTTGTGCGTCTGGGAAATTTATCCTCCTGGATGGACCGCCAACAATTCATACCGTGGAACGAAAAAATTTAATTCCGACAGCCGCCCTGGTGTGGGCCATAGCCACTACCGGATGGGCACAAAGCACACCGCCGTCGGATTCTGCCCAGCAGCAGCAAAAGGCGAAGCTTGTTCGCGGCCTGTACACCGACGCGCTGACCCATCAGCAAGGCTACCGTTTGCTGGAATCCTTGTGTTCGGAAGTGGGACCGCGCCCCGTCTGCAACTCCGGCGACGCGCGCGCCATTGCCTGGGCGGTGCGCAAATTGGAAGAGCTTCCGTTCGACTCCGTCTACCTGCAAGAGGTTCCCGGCAATCCCCACTGGGTGCGCGGCGTGGAGACAGCGTCGGTGGTGGGGTACGGCAAGAAAGGGGAACTCAGCGTGACGGCTTTGGGCGGCAGCGTTGGAACCCCAGGGGGGAATAAAGGAGCGGGAATTCGGGCCGAGGTGGTAGAAGTTCAGAATTTCCAAGAACTGGACGCCCTGGCCGCTGCCGGTAAAATTGCCGGGAGAATCGTTTTTTTCAACCGCCCCTTGGACCCCTCGTACATCAACACCGGCTCCGCCTACGGAAACGCGGGCGAACAGCGCTGGGCCGGCGCGCAGGAGGCGGGCAAGCACGGCGCCGTTGCGGTTTTGGTACGGTCTCTGACCCTCCGAACCGACGATTTCCCGCACACGGGAGCCATGAGCTACGGCGATGCCCCCGTTAAAATCCCCGCCGCGGGCATCAGTACCCAAGACGCCAATTGGCTGTCGTCGGAATTGAAAAAGAACCCCGGCTTGCGCGTGCAGCTCATCCTGGGAAGCGAAATGCGCGGTACCTGTACTTCGTACAACGTGGTGGGCGAGTGGCGTGGCACAACCCACCCGGAGCAGATTGCGCTGGTGGGCGGCCACCTGGACAGCTGGGATTTGGGCACGGGCGCTCAGGACGACGGTGCCGGTTGCGCGCAGAGCATCCAAGCCCTGGGACTCCTCATGCGTTCCGGCTACCGGCCCAACCGAACGCATCGGGTGGTGCTGTACGCCAACGAAGAATTTGGATTGAACGGCGGCCGTTCCTACGCGGCGAACGCCTTGAGCCGGAGCGAAGTGCACGTTTTGGCCATCGAGTCCGACGGCGGATCCGGTACGCCCCGCGGTTTTTCCACGGAAAACGCTGCGGCCCGGGATCGCCTGGAGCAGTTCAAGTCCTTTTTGGCTCCGTACGGCTTGTTGGCCTACTCGGTGGGCGGCTCCGGGGCAGACATCAGCGCCCTCCGAGGCCAAGGCGACGTGGTTTTGGTGGGGCTTTCCGCAGATTCGCAGCGCTACTTTGATTACCACCACTCCGCACAAGACCGCATCGAGAGCATTCATCCGCGCGAATTGGAGCTGGGCGCGGCCGCCATGGCCTCCTTGCTCTATTTATTCGACACCCATCCGTAAACGCAATCCCATGGAAACCCCTCTTTTTTCCCTTGCTGCCGCCGCCGTTCGCCAGTGGCCCCACGAAACTTACACCGAGCGATTGAGTGTATTTCTGGACGAGCAACCCCACTTGTTGGGTTTTTTGTTCAATTTATCCGAAGATTTTGAGGAGGAAGAACACGAGGCCCTGTTGCGCACCGCGTTGTTGCTCAACGAAGGTTTTGCCCACGCCCAACTCAAGGTCGGACTGATCACGGAACACCACCTCCAAATTGCCATCGACGACGTCACGGCCCAGCTCGACGACCTCACCGAGGTATTGGAAGAGGACGCAGAATTGGATTTGGACCGAATGGTTCGGGTGGCGCGCTCCCCCTTTGTGTTTGAGGAAATGCGCACCTTTCTGCACACGGAGCTGCAAGACGGACTCCCGGAGGATCAGGTTCAGCGCCACAACCTGTTGGTTTTAATCGACGTGCTGATTGGCGCTTTTGAAGAAGCCGTTCAACTGGAATCCAAAAAAGAAATCGAATGACCCCGGAAGCCATCTTGAGCGCCATGCTGGACAACGACCCGTTCAGCCAATGGCTGGGGGTATCCTGCACGCATCTAGCTCCAGGTACCTGTACCTTGGAAGCGACCGTTCGCTCCGAGATGACCAACGGTTTTGGCGTGGCCCACGGCGGCATCTCGTACAGCCTGGCAGATTCTGCCTTGGCCTTTGCCTCCAACACCCACGGCCAGCACGCCGTTTCGGTGGAAACCTCCATTGCCCACACAGCTCCGGTTCGTGCGGGAGACCGCTTGGAAGCAACAGCCACGGAGGATCAGCGCAGCAAGCAATTTGCCCGATACACCGTGCGCGTCACCGCCAACGGCGAACGCCTGGTAGCCCTCTTCCACGGCACCGTGTACCGAAAAGAAACGCTCTGGGAAGGCCCGGCGCGCTAACGCATCACCCTAGATTACAAAACAGCCATGGACGCATTTATTGTTGACGGAATACGGACCCCCATCGGGTCCTTTGGAGGAAGTTTGTCGCCGGTTCGTGCCGACGACTTGGCCGCTTTGGTTTTGCGCGAATTGCGCCACCGAAATGCAAACGTAGATTTTTCGCAGATTGCCGACGTGGTCCTAGGCTGCGCCAACCAAGCTGGTGAAGACAACCGCAACGTGGCCCGCATGGCCACCTTGCTCGCGGACTACCCCCTCAACGTCCCCGCTGAAACCACCAACCGCCTGTGCGCCAGCGGATTGAGCGCCGTTTACCAGAGCGCGCGCGCCCTCGCCGTCGGCGACGGCGCCCTCGCCGTAGCCGGCGGCGTGGAACACATGACCCGCGCCCCCTACGTCATGAGCAAAGCCTCCAAAGCCTTCGGAACGGACGCCCAACTCTACGACTCCAGCTTTGGCTGGCGCTTCGTCAACCCCGCCATGAAAGCCAAGTACGGCACAGACGCCATGGGCGAAACGGCCGAGAACCTGGTGGACCAGTACGGCATTTCCCGCGAAGACCAAGACGCATATGCCGTTCGGAGCCAACAACGCGCTGCGGTGGCCGCTGAATTTTTGGCCGGCGAACGCGTCGCGGTTCCACTCCCCCAGCGCAAAGGAGACCCCATCTTGTTCAACACGGACGAATTTGCCAAGCCGGCTACCACCGTGGAAGGGCTCGCCGCCTTGCGCCCTGCCTTCCGCCCGCAAAACGGCACCGTTACCGCCGGCAACGCCAGCGGCCTCAACGACGGCGCGGCCGCCCTACTCCTCGCCTCCGCACAAGGCCTGAAGGACCACAACCTCCAGCCCTTGGTCCGCATGGTATCCGGCGCTGCCGCCGGTGTGGAGCCGCGCACCATGGGCATTGGCCCGGTGCCCGCCTCGCAATTGGCGCTCCAACGCGCGGGCCTCACCTTGGACCAAATGGACCTCATCGAACTCAACGAAGCCTTTGCTGCCCAAGTTTTGGCCTGCACCCGCGCGCTCGGCTTGGACGATTTGGACCCCCGCATCAATCCAAACGGGGGTGCGCTGGCTTTGGGCCACCCGCTGGGCATGTCCGGCGCGCGTCTGGCCTTAACCGCCGCCCGAAACCTAGCTCAGTCCGGCAAAAAATACGCGTTGGTCACCATGTGCATCGGCGTGGGCCAGGGCTACGCCGTCGTTCTGGAGCGCGTTTAAATTCACTACGGCCCGCCATTACTCGTTCCGCCCACGTCTAAAAAGCAACCGCATGTTCTACTCCTTTAAAGGATTGCGCCCCATCGTACACCCGTCGGCCTTTGTGCATCCGGAAGCCAACGTAACCGGAGACGTTTGGATTGGGCCCGACGTCTACATCGGTCCGGGCGCGGTGTTGCGCGGCGACTGGGGACGGATCACCGTGCACGCCGGAGCCAATATCCAGGAAAACTGCGTGGTCCACGTATTTCCGGGCGAGGACGTGGTGTTGCACGAAATGGCCCACATTGGGCACGGCGCCATTGTGCACGGCGCCACCGTGGGCCGCAACTGTTTGGTGGGCATGCACGCCGTCTTGATGGATCAAGCCGTTGTGGGCGACGAAAGCATTGTGGGCGCGTTGTGTTTTGTTCCTCAGGGAATGGACATCCCCCCCCGTAGTGTGGTGGTGGGCAATCCCGCCAAAATTGTCAAGCAAGTTTCCGACGAACAACTGGCCTGGAAAACGGAGGGAACCGGCTGGTACCAACGCCTCCCGGGCGAAGCAAAGACGGATTTAGCGCCCTGCGACCCGTTGCAAGAACCGGAAGAAAATCGCGAAAAATTAAAGTTTTCCACAACGTATCAACCGAGGAAACGTTAAATACATTACCTTTCACACCGTTAATTAACACAAAAACAACAACCAAATGAGGAAACTTTACACCTTAGTGGCGCTTTTGGTCTTGTCGGCAACGGCAGCCTTTGCGCAGTGTCCTCCGGCCAACAAGTGTGCCTTTACCGTTTATATGACGGATTTTTACGGCGACGCTTGGAACGGAGGATCCGTGGTGTTGCAACAAAAAGTTGCAGGCACCTGGACCAGCATGGACACCATAGCCTACACCTGCCCCGGCGGTGCAGTCAACTGCACTGGCCAAAACGGAGCAGTACCCAATGCCAACTCCACCGCGGTGGTGATGCTTTGCCAGAACGACTCCGTTCGCGTGCAAATTTTGGCCGCCGGCGCATATCCGGATGAAATGGGCTTGTATGTAAAGAACGTTGCGGGCAACACCATCTTTACCCAAGCGCCGGTGACTACCTTGACGCCCACTACGGCGGCAAACTACGTCTACGGCAAATTCGTCACCACGGCTTGCTTTATTTCCAGCTGCCCGTTGACGGCTTCGCCAACCATTGGCAACCAAACTTCTTGCGGCCCTGCTCCGGTAACCTTTACCGCAACGTGGAGCAACCCCAACTACCAAATGATGTGGGTAGCCGCGAACGGCTCCACCATTGGAACAGGTGCTTCGTACACCACTCCAGCCATCACGGCCAACACCACGGTATCCGGACGTTTGATGACGGACGACAACACCAAAGGACGCGTTTCTGGCGGACCTTCTTCAGCGTTGTTTGCAGCATCGACTACTGTTGGATACACCACCGCCCCCGCCGGCAACTTTACCAACTACACCGGTTTGGCGGTTACTACACCCATGACGTGGGACTCCACCACCGTTCGGGTATTCCCAACGGCCAACGGTGGCACGGTTAACTTCCGCATTCGTGTGTACGAGCGCAAAGGAAAAATCACCCTTGGCTTGAACGGCGGTGCACTTTTGTACTCTTCAGCCATCATTTCTGCCGTAAACAGCGGAACAACTGCCGCGAACATCAAAGTACCGGTTGGTTTGGCTTTTGCCCCCGGTCGTTACTTGATCAACATTGAGCAGTTGGCTGGAACAACAGGGGTTATGTACCGTTCTACGAACGTTCCTGCTGGTCACACCTACCCCTACAACTTGGCCGGTTTGGGCCAGGTTGACTCGGTGAACTTCACCACCCAAACGCGCATATACTACTTCATGGATTGGAAAATGAGCGAAGCGTGCATGGGCCCCATCGTTACGGCCAACGCTACGTTTGCACCACTTCCTTCTACGGCCATGCCGTACACGGTGGACTTCAACACCGGCGTACCGTGCACCTGGACCACAGCCGCAACCTCTGGTGCTTTGTGGGCTCCTAAGACCGTTTACGGAACCGCTTCTTCCATCAACGGAACTCCGTTTGTGATGGTGGACGACGACGCAGCTGGAGCTACAACCATTACGTCCAACTCCGTACTTCAATCTCCATCCATCAATGCAGCCGGTTACGACACCTTGTACGTGGAGTTCAAGCAGTACTACCGCAGCTTGCTCGGTCAGAAAGGATACGTTGAAGTATTGAATGCTGCCGGCGCGTGGGTAAAAATTGACTCCATGGTGGCAACCAGCGGCTCTTGGACGGCTCCGGCTACCAAGAAGTACAACGTGACCGCCTACCAAGGCGCTGCCTTCAAGGCGCGTTTGCGCTTCAACGACGGCGGAACCTACGGTTGGTACTGGGCGGTTGACGACTTTAAAGTATACGGAACACTGGCTCCAACCGGCAATGTGCGCATGCACTTAGTGACGGACTTGTACGGTTCGGAAGTTTCCTACAAGATCACCAACGCCACTTCGGGCGTTGTGTACAAAGTGGGCGGCCCGTACACGGATTTGTCTACCTACAGCGTAGCCGCAGCAACGAAAATCGACACCATTTCTTTGCCGTTGAGCGGAACCTACAAGTTCAAAATCACCGACTCCTACGGTGATGGTTTGGTGGACGGAACCAACACCGGCTGGTACCGTTTGGACAACTTGTGCTCTTGGGGCAACAAGCTCATCCTGCAAGACACGGGCAACTTCCCGTACGACCCGGGTGCGGCTACCGCTTTGATTCCTAGCTACGACTCCACCATCTTCACGATGAACTGCTCGCAACCGGCTACCTACGTAGTACGTGTGAACATGAACCAGCAGACGGTGAGCACCAACGGTGTGCACATTGCGGGCAACTTCCAAGGCTGGAACCCCGGTTCTACGCCCATGTTGGATCCTGACGGCGACGGCATCTACGAGTACACCATCAACACCACGGTGGGTACAGCCTTGTCCTACAAGTTCATCAACGGCAACACCTGGGCGAATGCCGAAGGTTTGGGAGCCACCACAGGTTCTTGCGTTGCCAACGACGGCAGCGGTAACTACAACCGCGCGTTCACGGTAGCTGCTCCTACTGGAACAGCCGCATTGGTGTGCTTTGGATCTTGCTCCGACTGCCAAGCTTGGGTGACGTTCAACGTCAACATGAACAAGTATGCCGGTAGCTTCACTACGGCCTACGTGAGCGGAACGTTCAACAACTGGTCCGGCAACAGCAACCCAATGAGCGACGCAGACGGCGACGGCATCTGGACGGCATCCTTCCCGCTTAACGCAGGTTTGATTGAGTACAAGTTCTCCTTGGACAACTGGGCTACGAGCGAGCAGTTGGTTGCCGGAACGGTCTGCACCATGACCACCGGCGGTTTCACCAACCGCAAGTACACGGTAACCTATGCGTACGACACCTTGGATGTAGTTTGCTACGCCAAGTGCGAGAATTGCACCAACAGCATCACGTTGAAGGTGGACATGAGCCGCGCAGGCGGTGTTAGCGCAGACGGCGTGCACGTTGCGGGCAACTTCCAAGGCTGGAACCCGTCGGCTACGGCCATGACGTTGGACACCGGTTTGGTATACACCGTAACCGTTGAAGCTCCGTTGAACAGCACCATGAACTTCAAGTACATCAACGGCAACACCTGGGGTGGTGCTGAGAGCTTGAACGCTGGTACTGGCGCTTGCGCAGTCAACGACGGCAGCGGCAACTACAACCGCGAGTTGGTATTGACCAACAACGACACCGTTGTTCCTGTGATCTGCTTCAGCCGCTGCGTGGTTTGCGGTTTGAGCTTGGACGAGGCCATGGGATCGGTAAATGTTTACCCGAACCCAACAGCCGGTGTCTTCACGGTTGAGCGCGGTGTAGTCTATGGCGACGTAGACGTACAAGTAGTAAACCTTCAGGGTCAGGCCGTCATCAGCACGGTTTGGAACGACGGTTTGAACACTTTGCGTCTGGACGGCAGCGATTTGCCCGAGGGTGTTTACTTCGTGCGCCTGACCACGGACCAAGGTTCGTCGGCCATCCGCATTGCGGTGCAGCACTAAGGGTTCGCAACGCGAATGTTTAAGAGGGCGGTCGCGCAGCGACCGCCCTCTTTCTTTTTGTGGCCGTTTGGCGCTACCTTCGGCTTATGAAAACACATTTAGCGGGAATGGCTATGGTTTTGAGCATGGCTGCAAGCGCCCAAGCACCCCAGTACCCGGTGACCACCAAGGGGAACACCGTCGACACGTATTTTGGACAAACGGTTGCGGATCCGTACCGCTGGTTGGAGGACGACCGCAGCGCACAAACGGCGGAGTGGGTGGCCGCGCAAAACCGCGCCACGCAAAGTGTGCTGGAGCCGATTTCCTACCGCAAGGAACTGCGCGACCGCTTGACTACCGTTTGGAACTACGAAAAGGTTTCCACGCCATTTACGGAGGGCGATTACACGTATTTTTACTACAATTCTGGGCTGCAAAGTCAGTCGGTTTTGGCGCGGATGAAGGCCAAGTCTACCGGCAAAATGACCGCGGAAGGCAACGTTTTTTTGGATCCCAACGCGTTTTCCAAGGACGGAACAACGTCTTTGGCCGGAATTGAATTCAGCCCAGACGGCACGTACGCGGCCTACCAATTGAGCGAGGGCGGATCCGACTGGCGCAAGGTGGTCATAGTCCACACAGACAACCCCGAGCGCCCGCTGGAGGACACCCTGCGCGACGTGAAGTTCAGCGGCCTGTCTTGGCGCGGGAACGAAGGATTTTACTACAGCTCGTACGACAAGCCCAAGAGCGGCTCTGCGTTGAGCGGGAAGACGAGCGAGCACAAGCTTTATTTCCACAAGTTGGGCACCCCCCAATCTCAGGACGTGTTGGTGTTTGGCGGCAGTGCTACACCGCGTCGGTACATCGGCGGTGGCGTTACGGAAAACGGTGCTTTTTTGGTCATTACGGCGGCCGTGAGCACCACGGGTAATGAATTGTACGTTCAGGATTTGCGCTCGCCCAACGCGCCCATTGTGCGGTTGTTTGAAGGGTTTGAGTTTGAGAACAATCCGGTGCATGCGGACGGGCAAAGCCTGTACCTCCAGACTACGTGGGGGGCGCCCAACGGCCGCCTGATGCGCTGCTTTTTGGACCGCCCAGACCCCAGCCAATGGGAAGAAATTATTGCGGAACGCCCGTACCCCATAACGGTGGGCACCGGGGGCGGTTTCTTTTTTGTGAATGGATTGAAAGACGCCCTGAGTGTGGTGGACCGCGTTTCGGTGGACGGCAAAGAGGTGGTTTCTGTGCCGCTGCCCGGGCAGGGAACCGTCAGCGGGGTGGGCGGCAAGTGGAACGCTCGCGAGTTGTACTTCTCGTTCACCAATGCCGTGACTCCCGGAACGCAGTACCGGTATGCGCCGCGCGCGAATGCCGTCGAGCTGTACCGGGCGAGCTCCATCGATTTTAATTCGGCGGACTACGTTTCCTACCAAGTGTTTTACACCAGCAAGGACGGCACCAAGGTCCCCATGATGATCACGCACAAGAAGGGATTGAAGTACACCAAGAAAAACCCCACCATCCTCTACGGATACGGCGGATTTGGCGTGAATTTGACGCCGTCGTTCAGCACCTCGTATGTGGTGTGGTTGGAGAACGGAGGCGTGTTGGCCATTCCCAATTTGCGCGGCGGAGGCGAATACGGCGAGGCGTGGCACAAGGCCGGCACGCAGTTGCAGAAGCAGAACGTGTTCGACGATTTTGTAGCGGCGGCGGAGTACTTGTTTGCGCAGAAGATCACGTCGTCCAAGTATTTAGCGTTGTCTGGCGGTTCCAACGGCGGGTTGCTGGTGGGCGCGGTGGTAACGCAACGTCCGGAATTGGCCCGCGTGGCCTTCCCCGCAGTAGGGGTTTTGGACATGCTGCGCTACCACACGTTTACGGCAGGTGCCGGCTGGGCGTACGACTACGGCACGTCCGAGCAAAGCGAAGAGATGTTCCGGTACTTGCTGGGCTACAGTCCGGTGCACAACGTAAAAAAGGGAACCTGTTATCCGGCCACGTTGGTGACTACAGCGGACCACGACGACCGGGTAGTTCCGGCGCATTCGTTCAAGTTTGCGGCCGAACTGCAAGACAAGCAGGCGTGCACCAACCCGGTGGTGATTCGCATTGAGACGAACGCCGGCCACGGCGCGGGCAAGCCCACCGCCATGGTGATTGAGGAGGCCATCGACAAGTTTGCCTTTGCGTTCTGGCACATGGGCGTGAAGTCCTTGCCGAAGAAAAAATAAAGTCCCCGAACGCGGTACGCCACCGCTTTTCCTCCAAAAAAGCAAGCAGATGAAAGCCTTTGAGAATTACGTGATGGGCCAGTGGGTGGCCGGAGATGGAGTGGAGTGGGCGGCCGCGGATGCGCGCACGGGTGCGGCGTTGGGCACGGTTTCCAGCGCCGGGCTGGACTACGCTGCGGTGCTGGCCTACGGCCGGGAGAAAGGCGGCGCCGCGCTGCGGAAGATGACGTTTCCCGAGCGCGGTCGGATGCTGAAAGCGTTGGCGTTGTACTTGAACGAGCGCAAGGAGTCCTACTACGCGGTGTCCGCCGCCACAGGAGCCACCCGCGTGGACAGCTGGATCGACATCGAGGGCGGCATTGGCAATTTGTTCGCGAATGCGTCGTTGCGTAAGGAGTTTCCGGATTTGCCGTACTACGTGGACGGAGACCCCGTTCGGCTGAGCAAAAACGGCACCTTCGTGGGCCACCATTTGATGGTTCCGCGCCGGGGGGTGGCCGTGCACGTGAATGCCTTCAATTTCCCCGTTTGGGGCATGCTGGAGAAGATTGCAGTGAATTTGCTGGCGGGCGTTCCGGCCGTGGTGAAACCGTCTGAATACACCAGTTTTTTAACCGAGGCCGTGGTGCGGGATATCGCAGCCAGCGGCATTCTGCCCGACGGTTCCCTGCAGTTGTTGGTGGGCAAGGGCGTGGGCGTTTTGGACGCCGTTGCCGAGGGCGACGTGGTGACGTTTACGGGTTCCAACGCGACCGGTTTGCGCCTGAAGCTGCAGCCGCATTTTGTGGAGCGCGGCGTTCCGTTCAACTTGGAGGCAGACTCCTTGAATGCCATGGTTTTGGGACCGGAGTCGACGCCCCAAACGCCGGAGTTTGATTTGTTTGTGAAGGAAGTGGTCAAGGAAATGACCGTCAAAGCCGGTCAAAAATGTACGGCGGTGCGCCGCGTTGTGGTTCCGGAAGAGCATTTGGACGCGGTTCAGGCGGCCTTGGTGCAGCGGTTGTCCACCACGTCGTACGGAGACCCCTCCAAGGAAGGCGTGCGGATGGGGCCGTTGGCCACGGCGCTCCAGGTGGAGCGCGTGCGGTCGGCGGCGGAGGCTTTGGCCGAAGAGATGCCCGCGGTTTTTGGCAATCCAGCGGGAGTTGGAGCTCCAGTGGCGGATCGCCCGGAAGCCGGAGCTTATTTTGCGCCGGTTTTGTTCCGAAACGACCGTCCTTTTAGCGCGTTGCGCGCACACGAAATCGAGGCCTTTGGCCCCATCAGCACCCTGATGCCGTACCGTTCGTTGGACGAGGCCGCGGCGTTGGTGGCTCTGGGCAAGGGCTCGCTGGTCACCTCGTATGTGGGGGCCAATCGGGAGCATGCCCGCGATTTTACCTTGGAGGCGGCCACCAGCAACGGACGAATTCTGGTACTGGACGCGTCGTCGGCCAAAGAGAGTACGGGCCACGGGTCGCCCATGCCGTTGCTGACGCACGGCGGTCCCGGCCGAGCTGGAAACGGAGAGGAAATGGGCGGCAAGCGCGGCGTGTTGCACTACCTCCACCGCGTGGCAATCCAAGGTCATCCGGACGCGGTGCAGGCGCTGACAGGGCGGTACATTCCCGGCGCAGCACGTCCGGAAGCGCATCCGCACTTGTTCCGCCAATACTTTGAGGATTTGCGCATTGGAGACACCGTGACCACGGAAAAGCACTTGGTTACCCTCCAAGACATTGAGGATTTTGCGGAGTTGAGCGGAGACAAATTTTACGCCCACATGGACGCGTCGGCGTTGGAGGGCACCATTTTCACCGGCCGCGTGGCGCATGGATACTTCATCCTGAGTCGGGCTGCGGGACTCTTTGTAGACCCCCCCAAAGGGCCGGTTTTGCTCAACTACGGCATTGAGTACTGCCGCTTCACGAAACCGGTTTATCCGGGAACGACGGTGGGCGTCCGCTTTACGGTTCAGGAGAAAATCGACCAAGAAAAACGATCGCCCGAAGACGTGGCCAAGGGGATAGTGAAGTTTTACGTGGAGGTGTACGACGATCAGGACGACGTGGTGGCGGTGGCGGTTATTTTGACCATGGTCAAGAAGCATACCGATGCCTAATCCGTTCATTCGCGAGGAATTTTCGTTGCCGGAAGGCGCCTACGCGGTGTTGTTTTTGAGCGAGCGTTCGTTGGACCAGCCGGACTACGACCGCATGGACGACGCCACCCTGCGCACGGTGGAAGGACTTCCGGGTTACTTGGGGTACGAAATGGTTCGCCAAGGGGAGTCGGCCATTTTCATCAGCTATTGGCAAGACCGGGCTGCGGTTGATGCGTGGAAGCACCACGCGTTGCACCGGGAGGCCAAAGCGAACGGCCGCGCGCTTTGGTACGATGCGTATCGGTCCGTGGTTTGCCGCGTGGAGGAGTCTTCTGTGTTCCGCAGAGACGCCTCGCTTCCCCGGCCCTGAGTTACCTTTGCGTCATGAATGACGCAGTCCTCGCAGGCGGGGTCACCACGGAGGTGGCCCACGGAATTGGCACCATTACCTTTTTTCACCCGTTGAGCAACTCCTTGCCCGGCCGGGTTTTGGCCGCGTTGGCGGACGCCGTTCGCGATGCAGGCACCAATCCGGAGGTCCGGGTGGTGGTGCTCCAGAGTGCTGGGGAAAAGGTGTTTTGCGGCGGCGCCAGTTTTGACGAATTGAGCACGATTGCGGACGCCGCAACGGGCGATCGGTTCTTCATGGGGTTTGCCAACGTCATCAACGCTCTCAGAACCTGTCCTAAATTGGTTATTGGCCGCATTCAAGGCAAGGCCGTGGGCGGCGGCGTGGGGTTGGCGTCCTCTGTGGACTACTGCTTGGCGCACAGTTCAGCGGCCGTTAAATTGAGCGAATTGGCGGTGGGCATTGGCCCGTTTGTAGTAGGTCCGGCGGTCGAACGGAAGGTAGGCTTGAGCGGAATGAGCCAGTTGGCTATTGACGCCACCCGTTTTCGCAGCGCGGAATGGGCGGAGAAGCACGGACTGTACGCGGAGGTGTTTGACACCCACACGGAATTGGACGCAGCGGTAGCGGAATTGGCGCAGCGATTGGCAGCGTCCAGCCCAGAAGCCATGGCGGACCTGAAACGCGTCCTGTGGCAGGGCACCGAACACTGGGACGAACTCCTTCCGGAGCGAGCAGCCATCAGCGGCCGTCTGGTATTGAGTGATTTCACGAAAAACGCCATTGCGGCGTTCAAAAGCAAGGGGTAAATGCGGTTTTGGGCTACTTCCGTTGCACTGGGAGCGCTGGTTGCTGGGCTTCGCGCCCAGACGGCGGAGTCGTCGGTCTCGGTACTGCCCGCGCGTCCAGACGTTTGGAAGTATTCTGGATTGTACAGCGTTTCCGGCAACCAAACCGCGTTGAGAAACTGGAATGCTGGCGGCCAAAGCAGCTTGAACATCGGGGTGGTGGTGCGTCAACAGCTGAAGTACACGCGCAACCGATTGTCTGCGCACCAAATGTTTGACTTCAACTACGCCGGAAACTACCAGGGAGACTTGTTCATCAAAACGGACGACAAACTGGAGTACAACCTGCGTCTGGACCACGAAACCAAGAAGGCAGGAGAGTTTAAGGTGTCGGCATTCGCCAGTTTGAAGTCGCAGTCGTTCAACGGATACAGCAAGCCAACAGACCCAGACTCAGCCTACATCTCCCGATTTTTGGCGCCCGGATACGGATTGGCCGGAGCCGGAGCCACGTACAAGCGCGCAGGGTTGGAGTTGTACCTGTCACCCGTTACGAGCAAGCTGACCGTGGTTCGCGATCCGCGCCTGAGTGCGCAAGGCGCCTTTGGTGTAGTAGCGGGGGAACGCTTCCGGAACGAAGTGGGGGCCTTTTTCAACCTGCGCTACAAACGCGATTTTGTTCCGGCCCTGAAGGTGGACGCGCGCCTGGACCTCTACTCGAATTACATCCAAAACCCTCTTTGGGTAGACGTCAATGCCGACGTTTTGCTGTTGATCAAAGCCACCTCCTTCTTGTCTGTTACGGCCCGCGTGCAGAGCATCTACGACCGCGATGTTTTGGTACGGGACAGCAACGCAGACGGCAAGCTGGATTCGCCCGGCATTCAATGGAAACAATTATTGGGCATAGGCCTGTCGTACACCCTGGGAGCACAAAAATTATGAAGAAAAAAGCCGAAAACCCGCTGCTGCAGGCGTATCGCCACCTGGTCACGGCCAAGGCCATGACGGAGTTGTACGAAGCCAACCGCGAGGTAACGTCTACCTACGTGCACGCCACAGCCCGCGGCCACGAAGCCATACAAATTGCCTTGGGACAATTGCTCACGCCCCACGATTTTGTGTACCCGTACTACCGGGACGACGCCTTGCTGCTCGCCATTGGAATGACGCCCTACGACCTCATGCTCCAGCTCCTGGCCAAGCGGGACGACCCATTCTCCGGCGGACGCACCTACTACAGCCACCCATCGCTGAACGACGCGGACAAGCCCAAGATCCCCCACCAATCCAGCGCCACCGGAATGCAAGCCATTCCCGCCGCGGGCGCGGCCATGGGCCTCCAGTACAAGGAGTTGATGGGGCTCTTTACGCCGGAAGAAGCCGCGGCCAGGCCCATTTCGGTTTGTTCCATTGGCGACGCGGCCATGACCGAGGGCGAGGTGGCGGAAGCTTTGCAAATGGCCGCCCTCAAGCAGTTTCCGCTGCTGTTTGTGGTGCAAGACAACGGCTGGGACATTTCCGCGAACGCCGCAGAGACCCGCGCCCAGAACGCAGCGGAATACGCCGCAGGGTTTAAGGGAATTCGCGTGTTGAGCGTGGACGGATCCGATTATTCGGCCTGCCGCCACGCGCTGCAAGACGCCATCAAAACCATGCGCGAAACGCGCCAACCGCACCTGTTGCACGCCCGGGTACCGCTGCTCAACCACCACACCTCCGGGGTGCGCAAGGAGTGGTACCGCGACGATTTGGAGGAACACGCGCTTCGCGATCCGCTGCCCAAATTGCAAACCTTTTTACTGGACAACGGTTTCGCCCAAGCGGAACTCGACGCCGTTTTGGCCGATGCGGAATCCTTGGTGGCGGCGGACTACCAGCGCGCCTTGGCGGCGGAAGACCCGCGCCCAGAGGATTTATTGGTGCACGCAATGGCACCAACCCCGGTGGTTGAAGAGCGCGGCGAGCGCGCCCCCGCAGGCAAAGAACGAACCGTCATGGTGGACTGCGCGCTGTTTGCCTTGCGCGAGGTCTTGGAGCAACATCCGGAAGCCCTGTTGTATGGCCAAGACGTAGGTCATCGCTTGGGCGGGGTGTTCCGCGAGGCGGCCACGTTGGCCCAACAGTTTGGCAGCCACCGCGTTTTCAACACCCCCATCCAAGAAGCCTTCATCATCGGCAGCACCGTTGGGATGTCCGCGGTGGGCTTGAAACCCATTGTGGAAGTTCAGTTTGCAGACTACATCTGGCCCGGACTGAACCAGTTGTTCACGGAGCTTTCCCGCAGCTACTACCTCTCCAACGGCAAGTGGCCCGCCAGCGCGGTGGTGCGCGTGCCCATTGGCGCCTACGGCAGCGGAGGCCCGTACCACAGTTCCAGCGTGGAAAGCATTGTCACGAACATTGCGGGCATCAAGGTGGCGTACCCCTCCACCGGTGCGGACCTCAAAGGATTGATGAAGGCGGCGTTTTTGGACCCCAACCCGGTTCTGTTGCTGGAGCACAAGGGCCTGTATTGGAGCAAAATAAAAGGCACCGAAGGGGCCAAGACCGTGGAACCGTCGGAAGACTATGTTTTGCCGTTTGGCGTGGGCAGACGCGTTTTGGAAGCGGAACCCCAGCCGTCCGTAGCGACGGCGGTTGTGGTGACCTACGGCATGGGGGTTTATTGGAGTTTGGAGGCCGCACAACAATGGCCCGGCCGCGTGGAGGTGATTGACCTCCGCACCCTAGCCCCCTGGGACGAGGAGTTGGTGGTGGAGCGTGTACAGGCCCACAACCGCTGCTTGGTGGTGACCGAAGAGATGGTGGGGCAAACGTTTGCCCAAGCAGTCGCCGGCCGTATTTCAGACCGCTGCTTTGCGCACCTGGACGCCCCGGTACGGTTGGTAGGCAGCGTTCGTGTACCCGCTATTCCGTTGAACAAAACACTGGAAGCCACCCTTTTGCCCAACGCAAACAAGGTGGCTCAGGCGTTGGAGGAGTTGCTGGCGTATTGATCCAGCGGCGCGGGAACCGCGCCGCTCGATCACCCTACGGTTCAGTTGCTGCCCGCTTCCTTGCGGAGCAAAGGGCAAACGCGGTACCGCGGATCGCCGGTCTCGGCCATCAGGCCGTCCAAAACGGCAACAACCTCGTGCAAACCCCACTGTTCGGCCTTTTCAAAGGGGCCCATAGGGTAGTTCACGCCCAATTTCATCGCCGTATCAATGGCTTCCGCCTGGGCCACGCCGCGGTATAAGGCGTCGTAGGCTTCGTTGATGATCATCGCCCAGGTGCGGTTGACCACAAGTTGCGCCAGTGCAGCGTCTTCGCGCGGCGTTGGCGGCACAGAACCTTCGCGGTAGTCGTAAAACCCACGACCCGTTTTGCGGCCCAACAAGCCAGCTTCCACCAAGCGCTTCTGCGCCAGGGACGGACGGAACCGAGGATCGTAGTAGAACTGTTTCCAAACGGTTTCGGTCACCGTGTAGTTGATGTCGTGCCCAATGAGGTCCATGAGGGCAAACGGGCCCATTCTAAAACCTCCGTGGGTGGTTAGGGCCCAATCAATGGTAGCGCGATCGGCCACCTGCGTTTCCTCCATGTGGAGGGCTTCGCCGTAGTACGGACGCGCCACCCGGTTGACGATGAACCCGGGCGTGTCTTGCGCCACAACCCCCGTTTTCTTCCATCCAGCAACCCAAGCCAAGCAGCGCTCCACCGTTTCGGGCGCGGTAGTCAGGCAGGGCACTACCTCCACCAAGGGCATCAGCGGCGCGGGGTTGAAAAAGTGCAGGCCCACCACGCGTTCGGGCCGATGGATACCAGAAGCCAACGACGCGATGCTCAACGAGCTGGTGTTGGACGCCAAAACAGCGGTTTCCGGCAGCAAGTCGTCCAGAATTCGGAACACCGAACGCTTGGCCTCCAGGTTTTCGTAAATGGCCTCTACCGCCAAATCGGAACCTTCTCCGTCCCGCAGGTTGTCGCTGAAGTGGATGCGTTCGTGGAGGGCGTCGGCCTGAATTTGGGTGAATTTCCCCTTGGCAACCAGGGTTTCCAACGTTTGGGCCAGCCGTTGGGCCGACTTCGTCAGCATTTCCGGCTTGGTGTCGTACACTACTACGGACTCGCCCGCTTGGGCCAAAACTTGCGCGATGCCGGAGCCCATGGCGCCAGCTCCAATTACGATTACTTTCATGTAGGGGGGAACGGTTAGTGTCCTCGAAAATTGGGGGTTCGTTTTTCCAAAAAGGCTGCAACGCCTTCCTTGAAGTCGTCGGTTTCAGCTGCGGCCAATTGCAAATGCAATTCCGTGTGCAGTTGGGCCTCCAGGTCCGCAAAAATGGACGCATTCAGGGCTTCCTTGACCAACGCCAAGGCTCGCGTGGGCCGCAGGGCCAACTCGCGCGCTACGTTCAACGCATCTTCGGCAAAAGAGTCGGCTGGAAATACCCGATAGATCATTCCCGCGGCGAGGGCGTCTTGCGCCGTCATCCGGTCCCCCAGGAGCATGGTGGCACTGGCCCGACCAAAACCGATCAAGCGCGGCAACGTCAGCGTGCCTCCCGAATCCGGAATCAACCCGATGCTGGTAAACGCCTGCACAAAAGACGCTTTGTCCGACGCCACCACCACGTCGCACACCAGGGCTAAACTGGCGCCCGCTCCAGCAGCAACGCCGTTGACGGCGGCCACCACGGGCTTGCTCAAAGCGCGAATTTGCAGCACCAAGGGGTTGTAGTGCTCGGTCAGAATGGTGCGCATTCCGGGGCCGTTGGGGTCAATGGCTTCCCCCAAATCCTGTCCGGCGCAAAAGGCCTTGCCGCCCCCCGTCAACAAGACGCAGCGCACAGCAGGGTCCTCGTTGGCTGCGCGCAGGGCCTCTTGCAGCGCCAGGGCTTGCTCCCGATTGAAGCTGTTGAATTTGTCCGGACGGTTGAGCGTGATGAGGCAAACACCGTCGAGGTGTTGGATGTCAATGGGTTGGTTCATGGATCGTTGCGTTTTCGTCAAGAATTTGCCGCTTGTTGGAGTAAGTCTACTAGGTCGCGTCGAAACGGCAGGACCTCCGGCACCACAAAGTACCGCTTTTCCCGACGGTCTTCCGCATCGCGCTCGTCGGAAATGAGCAGAGAAAGCTCCAAATGAAGCAAGGCTTTGCGGTTCAGATCGTTGATGGTTGTTTTTCGAATCTTACGCTGGTTGTCCCAAGACTTGTCCGCCGTTTCCAACAGCTCGTCCAGCTCGTGCGAAGTCCATTTTCGTTCCGGACCCTCCAGCAGCAAGGGCAACAACAATTTGCGCTCGTACAAATCCAGTTCGCGGGCAAACGCCACGGGCCCCACCGGACGACCGGGCCGCGATCGCCCCAACAACCAAGCACCCATGCTGATGAGCACCGTCAACAAAGGAAGCCAGTAGTTGCGCTTTAACGCGTTCAGCCATTTGGGCTCCACAAAAGCCCCCATCGGCTCCGACTGTTCCCACAAGTCGCGCAAAGCAAACCGGTTGTGCACCAGGATGTTGGAACGTGCCCGATCCTTGGTGGTGAATACTTCCAGTGTGTCGTCTAGAACCACACACCCGGCACCCCAAGCGTCCATGGTTCCCAGCGCATTGCCGTACATGATGTCTGGGGGGATGCGCCGCACTTCGTTCTTGGCCATGTCCACCAGCAAGCCGCCGTTTGTGCCGTTGGTCAGCACCACACTGTCCC
This sequence comes from Flavobacteriales bacterium, assembly GCA_947464785.1. Classification (GTDB taxonomy): domain Bacteria; phylum Bacteroidota; class Bacteroidia; order Flavobacteriales; family Schleiferiaceae; genus CAMDTE01. The sequence goes on from CANHXZ010000002.1 coordinate 30,464, forward strand.
AAGCGGCGATAGGCTTGCCGATTTCCCGCCAAATGACCCTGCGCACTTGTCCGATGGGTTCCATTTTGCGCTTCTTCAAATCCAACGCGTAAACCGTTCCGTCCGGCTCAAACAACCGGTTACCTACTTGTTCGGGATAATCGGAAACCGACCAAACCCAACGCACCCCTTTTCCGGCATACGCTGCAATGGGATCGGGGACAACTGGCCCTTCGTGCCCCGTGGTAATCAACCGCTCCCATTCTTTGAAGCGGGGGTCGAAGTAACTGACGATGCCGTGGTACAACCAAAATCCATACCCCCCGTGGGAATAAACGGTATCGCGGTACACGAATCGGTCGGCTCCAAAATTAGAACCGGCGAAAAAGGTGGTGTCCAACCGGGTAAGGACGCCTTTTTGGTAGCTCCACAAATGCCCAAAGCCAGGCGCGTGAACGAACCAGCGTCCGTTTGAACCTTTGAGGGCTTGGGATTTGTGCATGAAGGGCAAGCGCCTTTCTGGCAAACGAACATCCAAGCCCCCATCCAGCACCCAACGGTCCTGATTCCAACGGTACCGGCTCTTGGTCGCCAGTTGCAGACCGTATACTTGTCCACCGTCTTTAACGAGGGCCATGTCGCCGGGTTGGTGGGGGGAACCAACGGCAATAGGCTGCCCAACAGCCAGTTGAGACCCAAGGAAAATCCCGATGTAGAAGAAAAGCTGCGCGTTTCGCATTGTGTGAAAATACGGGAAGTTCCCATATTTTCCCAAATTATTTGGGTTGCCGCCCCGGCCGGGTGCACCTTTGTCTCACACGAAACAGGTTCTCTACCCTTCGTTACCAAACCAATCCAGAACCTCGGCTCCCCCCAGCCGGGGTTCGCTTTTTTAGAGCACGCGGTAACGGTCCGCGGTAACAGGCCAAAGCGGCGCGCGGTTCATCGCAAAAAAAGAGCTCAGGCGGTTCCTACAAACACTTGAAATAGTCGAACGGCTCGCGGCATTCGTCGCATTGGTAGAGGGCTTTGCAGGCGGTGGACCCAAAGTTGGAAACACGCGTGGTTTGGAGGCTCTTACACCGCGGGCACCGGACGGCAGGGGACGGGGCAAACAAGGAGCGTTTGTCCGCGGAGCTGCCCACGGGAGGCGCAATGCCGTAGGCTTCGAGTTTGGCTCTGCCCTCTTCTGTAATCCAGTCTGTGGTCCACGGGGGAGACAGTACCGTTTGGATTTCCGGGTGGGCGAATCCAGCACTTTCCAACGCCTCGCGAGCGGAACGCACAATGACGTCTGTGGCGGGGCAGCCGGTGTAGGTGGGGGAAATTCCCACGCGCAGGTTACCGCCGGGCGCTCGTTCCACAAAGCGAATCATGCCCAGCTCCACAATACTGACGGCGGGAACTTCGGGGTCCAAAACGGACTCCAGCACCGCCCAAACGTCTGAATCTTCGGGGTTTCTTACCATTTGGCGTCCGGGTAGGCCCGGGGCAGGTACTGCATTTCCGCCAGGATGTACCCCAGGTGTTCCGTGTGCCGGCCGTGCAATCCGCCTTTTTGCATGTAGGCGTTGGGGTCCGGCAATTCCAAGGTGGCCAAGGCAAATACCTCGCGCATTTTTTGCAACCAATCCGCGCGAAGCGTACTGGGCAAGGGTACCGCGCCGTCCAACTTGCGGTCCAGGTCCGTGTCTTCAAACAGTTCGCCGGTGTAGGCCCACAGGCGGTTGACGCTTTGCTGAATTTTGGCGTGGGACTCGTCCGTGCCGTCGCCCAAGCGAATGATCCACTCCGCGCTGAACTGCGCGTGGTAGCTCACCTCTTTGTAGGCTTTTTGCGCCAGTGCGGAGATTTCTTCCACGGGGCTCTTGGAGAGCTGTTCCAGCAAGAAGAAGTTGTAGGCGTCAAAGAAAAATTGGCGCGCCAGGGTGTCTCCCCAGTGGCCGTTGGGCAATTCCACCAACAAGTGGTTGCCAAACAGGTGGGCGTCGCGACGGTACGCCAAGTCGTCTTCGGTGGAACCGTCGGCCCGCCACGCGGCAGCCATTTGGTAGTACCCCCGCGCTTGGCCAATGAGGTCCAGGGCAACGTTGGTGAGGGCGATGTCCTGCTCCAGAACCGGCCCGTGACCGCACCACTCGGACAGACGCTGCCCCAATACGAGGGTGTCGTCTGCCTTGCGCAGGGCGTAGTCGGCTAAATCACATGTGGCCCACTTCATCGGGAATGTCGTAGAAGGTGGGATGGCGGTACGGTTTGTCGTCGGACGGGGCAAAAAGGGGCTCGCGCTCGTCTGGAGAGGAGGCCACTACGGCGCTGGAGGGAATCACCCAAATGGAGACGCCTTCGGACCGACGCGTGTACACATCGCGGGCACTTTTGAGTGCGGTTTCAGCGTCTGGGGCGTGCAGGCTGCCGGAGTGCTTGTGGGCCAATCCGTTTTTGCTGCGCACAAAGACTTCCCACAACGGCCAGGCATCGGGACTTTGGCTCATGCGGCGCTGGTTTTGAGGTCGTTGGACGCCGCGGAGGCAGCGGCACGTTTTTTGGCGTGGGCCAGGGCAGCTTCGCGCACCCACATGCCGTCGTCGTGGGCTTTCTGGCGGGCGGCCAGGCGCTCTTTGTTGCACGGCCCGTTGCCGCCTACAACTTGGAAAAACTCTTCCCAGTCGATGGGACCAAAATCGTAGTGCCCGCGGGCCTCGTTCCACTTCAAGTCGGAATCGGGTACCTGGAGCCCCAAGAACTCCACTTGCGGAACGGTTTTGTCCACAAATTCCTGACGCAATTCGTCGTTGGTTTTGCGTTTGATGCGCCACGCCATGGATTGGGCGGTATTGGGCGACTGATCGTCCGGCGGGCCAAACATCATCAGCGACGGCCACCACCAGCGGTTCAGGGCGTCTTGCGCCATGGCTTTTTGGTCTGGCGTGCCTGCGGCCAAGTGCATCATGATCTCGTACCCTTGGCGCTGGTGAAAGGATTCCTCTTTGCAAATGCGCACCATGGCGCGGGCGTAGGGCCCGTAGGAGGTGCGGCACAACATGACTTGGTTGGCAATGGCGGCACCGTCCACCAACCAACCCACAGCACCCATGTCTGCCCAACTCAAGGTGGGGTAGTTGAAGATGCTGGAGTACTTGGCGCGTCCGGCCAACAAATCGTCCAGCAATTCCTCGCGGGAAATGCCCAAGGTTTCTGCGGCGCTGTAGAGGTACAAGCCGTGACCGCCTTCGTCCTGAACTTTGGCCAGCAAAATCAACTTGGAACGCAAGCTGGGAGCCCGCGTGATCCAATTGGCTTCCGGCAACATGCCCACCACTTCTGAGTGGGCGTGCTGGGAAATTTGCCGAATCATGGTCTTTCGGTACTTCTCCGGCATCCAGTCCTTCGGTTCCACCTTGTTGTCTGCGTCAACGTAGGCTTGGAACCGGTGTTCGAGTGAAATTTCTTCTCCCATGGGGCCTTGATTTCTGATACTGCAAGTTTACGAAAGGAACCAACGCGCACCGCGCTGCGTTACCTTTGTTGTTCTGCCTTTACAACGATTATAGCACGCATAAGTTTATGTTGGGATTTTTCAAGAAAAAAGCCGAGCCGATGCACGGCTTATCCACCACCGCAGAGGTCCAAAAAGGGCGAGGCGCCCCCAAGTTTCAGCCTCTGAAGGTTTCTGAGGTGCGCCGCGAGACGTCGGATTCCGTTTCCGTAGCATTTGCGCTGCCGGAGGAGCTTCACGAGCTGTTCCGTTTCCGCGCGGGCCAGTACCTTACGTTCCGCACCACCATCGACGGCACGGAAGTTCGTCGGTCTTATTCGCTGTGCTCCAGCCCGTTGAGTGGGGAGCTGCGCGTGGCCATCAAGCAGGTGGAAAACGGCGTTTTCAGCACCTGGGCCAATACGGTTTTGACCGCAGGAACCACCTTGGAAACCATGCCTCCGCAGGGAGGGTTTGTTTTTGACCCCGACGGTTCCCGCACGGCGCACTACGCCGGTTTTGCGGCCGGAAGCGGCATCACACCGGTGTTGAGCATCTTAACCACTGTTCTGGAAGCAGAACCCACCAGCACCTTTGCTCTGTACTACGGCAACCGCTCCACTGCCTCCATCCTGTTCAAGCAGGAGTTGGAAGACCTCAAGGACCGCTATTTGGGCCGACTGGAGGTGCACCACGTGTTGAGCCGCGAAGACCAAGGGGCAGACGCCCTCAAAGGCCGCATTGACCGGGACCGCGTGGAACTTTTTGCGGAGCGCTTTCCCGCGCTCACCTCCGCCCGCGCCTTCTATTTGTGCGGTCCGGAACCGATGATCCACGGCGTTACCGACGCCTTGGTGGGCTTGGGCGTGCCCAAAGAACGCGTTCACTTTGAGTTGTTTACCGCGGCAACCCCCGGTGCCGCTCCGGCAAAGTCTGCGTCCGGCAAGCTGGACAAAGGAGCCACGGTTCAGGCCACGGTGATCTTGGACCGCGAGGAAACCCACTTCAACATGCGCCCCAAGGATTTCCTGCTGGACGCCGCCCTGGATGCCGGTGCCGACGTTCCTTATGCTTGCAAAGGAGCGGTTTGCTGCACCTGCCGCGCGAAGGTTTTGGAAGGATCCGTAGAGATGGCCATGAACTACGCACTGAGCGAGGAAGAAGTGGCCGACGGCTACGTGCTCACCTGCCAAGCAACGCCCACCTCCGAAAAGGTGGTGGTGAGCTTTGACGAGTAAGTTGTTGCGGGGCTTTTGAAGCGAAGCAAAATCAACCAAAACGGGCCCCAGCGGGGCCCGTTTTTTTAGGTGTGCGCATTACGCCCGCGGCGGTTCGTACGGCAGCTCTTGGGTTATGGCAATGACGGACTTGACCTGCTGAAAATCAGGCCGATTCATGCGCGCCAAGGCGCGGGCCACCCCGGTGGCCGGCTTGTCCGACGAGTGCGTTTCCACGTAGGCATGGGCGTGGACGTCCTGGCACAAGTGGTAGGCGTTTTTGAGTCCCAAATTGACGGTTCCGCCCAGGAAAAACGGCAGTTTGTACTGGAGGGAGGGGGCCAGAACGGTGCACGGCCGGGCCATGGCCGGACGCAACGCGCGCAGCAAGCTTCGGTTGCGGTATCCGTGCGGGGCAATCAGCAGACTGCCCTCGTCGGAAGAGATCCAGAGGCCACCGTGCGTGGGGTCCCACCAGGAGGTGGGGAGGGGAGTGAGGGTCAATTCCGGGAGCGACGGGTGGGCGCAAAAAGTTCCGTCCAAAGAAACCAGGGTTCGGCCTTCGGGAAAGATGTGTTTGAGGCGTCGGTACGCCGCGGGAACCGCCAAGATGGGGACGGAGGCGGGCAGGGCGCGCAAGGTTTCTTCGTGGCAGTGGTCCGAAAACGGCTGCGTGATGACGATGGCGTCCAGCGGCCCCAAGGCCTCCACGGGCCATGCCGCCTGGGGTAAGTGCTGCGTGTGGAACCAGCCAAATCCGTCGATCTCTGGACCCTGTAGCCACGGGTCTACCACCAGGCGCAGTCCGGTTGTTTCCAGAAGCCAGCTGTGGTCTGGGTTGATGCGCGTGAGTTTCATGGTTTCAGCATGTAATAATGAGGGATTCCGTCCTCCAAAAATTCATCGCCTACGGGTGAAAATCCAAATTCGGAATAGAATTGCGTCAAATAAGACTGGGCCATGATGCGCACGGGGCCGGGCCAACGCTGGGTAGTTTCGTCCAGCGCGCGCTGGAACAGCGCGCGCCCCAAGCCGGTGCGGCGAACGGCTGCGGCCGTGGCCACGCGCCCAATGCTGGCTTCCGGGTACAAAACGCCGGGGGGGATGAGTCGGGCAACGGCCAACGCTTCGGGGGTGCGATCGTCCGTCCCGGGGGTGCTGCACCACAAATGCAATGCGCGCTGATCCACGCCGTCGGGATCCTGGTAGACGCAATTTTGCTCCACCACAAAGACCGCAGACCGCAGGGCGAGCAACGCGTACAGTTCGTTGGGCCGCAGCCGGTCAAATGCCTCCAAACGCCATTCCATATCGTCTGCAATGTCCGTACTTTTACCATTCGCTCCAAATGCTATGTCCACAACAATGAACGACCTGATTGCCGGCTTCCCAAACCACGTTTTGGCGGCGCTGGAGCAGGGTTCCAACGCCCTTGCGCACTGGAAATCCCCCAACCAACCGCTCCATCAGGTGGTGTTCACGGGCTTGGGGGGCTCCGGCATTGGCGCATCTCTGGCCCAAGAGTGGTGCGACGCGCGTCTTCCGTTAATCGTTTCCAAGGGCTACTCTCTGCCGTCCTGGGTAGGCCCCCACACGGCCGTAATTGCCGTGAGCTACAGCGGAGACACGGAGGAGACGTTGGCCGCCGCAGCGCAAGCGGAGGCGGCAGGGGCGTGGATGACGGCCATTACCTCCGGCGGAGCCTTGGCGGCCCGCGCGGAGGCGTCGGGTTGGAATCAATTCCGCATGGAACCGGGCAATCCGCCGCGCTCCATGGTGGGGTATGGCTTGGTGTACGCGCTGCTGGCGCTTGATTTTTACGGTGCAGGAATCCCCATAGGTTCGGAATCGGGCGATTGGCGCAAGGCCTTGGGCCGCGCAGCCAACCGCATCCAAGATCGGTCCGACGCCATCCGTTTGCGCGCCGCTGAATGGGCGCCGTTGTTGGCGGGCAAAACCGCAGCCTTTTATGCAGCAACGGGAGCTGCCGCACTGGCCACCCGTTGGCGCCAGCAGTGGAACGAGAACGCCAAGCTGCCCGGATGGGATGCGGAAATCCCGGAAATGAACCACAACGAAACGGTGGGCTGGGCCGGAGGAACGGAACACCACGCCGCGCTATTTTTGGGCTTGGCGGAAGACGACCCCCGCAATCGGTTTCGGTCCAATTACACGCAAAACGTGCTCACCGAGCGGGGAATAACCACCCAATTCATTCAACCGGAAAGCAACGAACCCTGGGAGGCGCGGTTGGAAATGCTCCACCTGGGCGATTGGCTCAGCGTGGAGGTTGCCGCCCAGTCCGGCGTGGACGTCTTGGACATCCGCGTCATTCAAGAACTCAAAGCCCAACTGCAGCAATGGACCCCGAAATGAAAACCATTCACTTTCGCGACCTGGGAACGGCCTCGTACGGCCCCTGCTGGGACCTTCAGGAAACCTATTTTCAAGAGAGCCTCAACCGCAAGTCCGACAACCGGAAATTGCCCGAGGAACAGCAAATTCCCACCGTGGACCGCTTGCTCTTTGTGGAGCACCCGCACGTGTACACCCTGGGAAAGAGTGGAAACATGGAGAATCTACTCGCCAACGAAGAGCAGCTGAAGGCCATTCAGGCGGAGTTTTACCCCATCAACCGCGGGGGAGACATCACCTACCACGGACCGGGCCAGCTGGTGGGCTACCCCATCTTGGACTTGGACCACTACTTTACGGACATCCACCGCTACCTCCGCACCCTGGAAGAAGTCATCATCCTGGTTTTGGCCGAATACGGACTCCACGCCGAGCGCAGCCCGGGCGAAACCGGGGTCTGGCTGGACGTGGGCACCCCTTTTGCCCGAAAAATTTGCGCGATGGGCGTGCGGGCCAGCCGTTGGGTGACCATGCACGGCTGGGCCTTCAACGTCAACACGGACCTGCGCTACTTTGAATACATCATTCCCTGCGGAATCACGGACAAGAGCGTCACCTCGTTGGACCGGGAGCTCAAGCGATCCGTTTCCATGGACGAGGTCAAGGAAAAGGTCAAGCGTCATTTTGAAGCCCAGTTTGGCGCCGTTTTGGTACCGGACCCGACGGATTCTCTTATTTTAGCCAACGGTTAACCCCTTAATTTTCCGAATCGTGCGCAAAATTTTCTGGTTTTTTGGTGCTTTGATTTTGGTGGTGGGCGTTCTGCTGGCCGCCGGCTACGGTTATTTGCTGAAAGGCGTGTACGCTACCTACCTCCAAGGGCGAACCACCTCCAACATCCACGACCGTTTGTACTTTAATCAAGACAGCGTACTGGCCACCGCGCCGCGCCCGTGGGCGGAAAAAATAGACGCCCAACGCTGGGAACCGTCGGCCTCCCTGCGCACCGCATTGGACAGCATCCACACCGGAGCACTTTTGGTGGTTCAGCGCGACACCGTACGCTACGAAGCTTATTTTGAAGACGTTACGGCAGAGTCCCGCACCAATTCCTTCTCCATGGGCAAGTCCGTGGTGGTTTTGCTGACGCAAATGGCCATCCAACGCGGCGAAATCCCCAGCTGGGAAACCCCAGCCAAGCGTTACCTCCCGTGGATCAAGGGCCCCGGAGCAGACCGCCTCACCTTGCGCCACCTGTCCGAAATGACCGCAGACCTCAACTGGCGCGAAAACTACCAAAAGCCCTTTGGCATCACCGCCCGGGCCTACTACGGACACAGCGTGGAGCACACCTTGCACGAAATTGAAGTGGGCAACCCCGGAGCCCAATACGAATACCAAAGCGGAAGTACCCAACTGCTGTCCCTGTGCTTGGAGGCCGCTACGGGCCGGAAATTGGCCGATTTGGCCGGCGAATACCTGTGGAGCCCCTTGGGAGCAGAAACCAACGCCACCTGGCATACGGACGGAACCGGCGAGGCCCTGGCCTACTGCTGCTTGAACGCCACGGCGCGTGATTTTGCGCGCTTGGGGCAGCTTTTGCTGGATCACGGCAAGGCCAACGGCGTTTCTGTAGTGGACAGCGCCTTCTTGGCGCGCGCCACCGTTCCCCACGCCTTGAGCGCTTTCTACGGCCAAAGTTTTTGGTGCGGCAAAACCTCCAACGGCACCCCCTTCGTGTATTACCGCGGCCACCTGGGCCAATGGATTGTATCCGTACCCAGCAAGGACGCAGTTTTTGTTCGACTGGGCCACCACCACGGCCCGGCCCGGGGAGACCATCCCCGCGCCCTGATTCGCTTGCTGGACGAATGGGTGAACCGGTAATTTCCGTTCGCGGACTGCGGGTTTCCTTCTCCAACAAGCCGGCACTCTCGGACCTCAACCTGGAAATCGCTCGCGGCGAAACCCTCGCCTTGGTGGGGGAGTCCGGCTCCGGAAAAAGCACCGCGGCCCTGGCGTTGATGAACCTCTTGCCGCCTCAGGCCGAGGTGGCGTGGAACGAGTTTACCTTCAACGGTGCACGCCTGTCCATGGTGTTCCAAGAACCCATGACGGCGCTCAATCCCACGATGCGCTGCGGCGAGCAGGTGGCAGAAGCCCTTTGGATTGCCTTTGGTATTTCGCGCAAAGAAGCGCGCAAACGCGCGGTGGACTGGCTGGACCGGGTGCAGCTTCCCCAACCCCACGAATTGGCCCAGCGCTACCCCCACGAACTCAGCGGCGGCCAGCGCCAGCGCGTGATGATTGCCCTCGCCATGGCCCGCGAGCCGGCGCTTTTGGTGTGCGACGAGCCCACCACGGCCTTAGACGCCCACGTGCAGGAGGAAATCCTGGAACTCATTCAAAAGCTTCAGCAGGAGCACGGCACCGCCGTCTTGTTCATTACCCACGACCTGGGTGTGGTCAAGCGCATTGCGGACCGTGTCTGTGTTTTGTGGAAAGGCGTTGCCGTAGAGTCCGGCACCGCCCAGGACGTTTTGAACCGTCCGCAGCATCCCTACACCCGCGGATTGTTGGCCAGTCGTCCCCCCGTAGATGCCCGGCCCTACCCCCTCCCCACGGTGTCGGATTTTTTGGAATCCCGCCCGGTGGCCTCCCACGAATGGCCCCGACGCGCCGCAGACCCGCACGCGGTTCCGCTTTTGCGTGCGGAAGGCTTGGTCAAGTCCTTTTTCGGACCTGTTTTGCGCGCCGTGGACCTGGAAATTTACCCCGGCGAAACCGTTGGCCTGGTGGGCGAATCCGGCAGCGGGAAGTCCACCTTAGCCCGTTGCTTGGTGAACCTGGAGCACCCCGACGGCGGATCCCTCTGGTGGAAAGGCCAACCGGCCCAGCAAGCTGTTCCGCGTTCGGAGCGAGCCAAGCGCATCCAGTACGTTTTTCAAGACCCATTTTCCAGCTTACCGCCCCACCGAACCGTGGGCCAAATCTTGGAAGAACCGTTGCAGGTGCACCGCTGGGCACCCACCGCCCAGGAACGGGAAGAACGGGTGGTGGACCTGCTCACCCGCGTAGGCCTCCAGCCGGCAGACCGGCACAAATACCCGCACCAATTCAGCGGCGGACAACGCCAACGGGTGGGCATTGCGCGGGCGCTGGCCGTGGAGCCCGAACTGCTGGTGTGCGACGAATCCGTCAGCGCTCTGGACGTCAGCGTTCAAGCCCAAGTCCTCAACCTGCTGAACGAACTCAAGCAGCAAATGGGCTTCTCCATCTTGTTCATTTCCCACGATTTGCGCGTGGTCCAGTACATGGCGGACCGGCTCTTGGTCTTGCGCCACGGGGTCTGGGACGCTCAGGGCGACCCCGTTTCCCTCCTGCACCACCCCACCACCCCTTACCTGCGGCAGTTGTCCGAACACCTCCTTGACTAACGCTACGGTTTCCCCTCGTTATGCGCGTTGGCCGCGGTTCTTGCCTGGGCTGCCCGCGCCTGGGCTCTCGGGCCGCGCCCCTTGGACTCAAGGGATCGCACTCTTCCTCCTGGCGTTTGCCCTGCGGTCTTGGAGCGCGACGCTCGAAGATTTTCCCAATTTGTGGGACGAGCAGTACCACGCTGCAGTCGCCAAGTCCTTGATCAACAACCCCCTGGAGCCTCGACTCCTTCCCAACACCGGCCAAGAATTGGATTACCGGGACTGGACGGGCAACGGGGTTTGGCTGCACAAACCCCCACTCTTCCTCTGGACCATCGCCGGCAGCTTGCGCCTGTGGGGTACCACCGTTTGGGGCTTGCGCTTTCCCAGCATTCTCTTGGGCTCGCTTTCCGTTTTACTCGTTTGGGCCTTGGGCCGACGGTTCTCCAACGCGCGCGCGGGGTTTTGGGGCGCCCTGTGGTTGGCGGTGGGTCATTTTAGCTTGTCTTTGGTGGCCGGACGCATCCCCACGGACCACAACGATGTGCATTTTGCTTTTTGGATAGGCCTGGGTTTGTGGACGGCGTCCGGGTACATGCACCGCAGCACCTACGGCCGCGCCGCGGCCGTAGGTGCTGCGGTGGGCGCCGCCGTGCTCACCAAATGGCTTCCCGGCCTTTGGGCCGGGGGGGTCTTGGGCCTGTGGATCTTTTGGTCCGGACGGCACCGAGGGACCGTCGGCCGACGTTCTTTAGTCCACGGAATTTGGGCGGTGTGCGTTGCGACGGCCGTCGCGCTGCCCTGGAATGCGTACATCCGAACGGTTTTCCCCACGGAGGCTTCCTACGAATCTGAGTACAACGCGCGCCACCTGACGGAAGCCCTGGAAGGGCATAGCGAGCCCCTTTTCTTCCATGCCACCAGCCAAGTGGACCTGTGGGGCTGGGCTGGCGCCCTCCTTTTGGTTCTGGGCGTTTGGGCCGCTTGGCGTACCCGACGTCCGGAGTGGCGCACCACGGTGGTGGGGGTGGTGTTGTTTTTTGGGGTGTACACCGTGGCGGCCACCAAGATGGTGTCCTTTACCTACGGCATTTCCGTACCGCTCGCCTTGTTGGTGGGGTGCGGGGTTGAGTCGGTGCTGCGGAAAGTAGAGGGTTTGAGGACGTCAGAAAGTCCGGCGGGGCGAATTGGTTGGGCTCGGACCGCAACCACCGCCGCGCTTTTGGCACTCGCTTTTTTGGACAACGGAAGGCCCTGGGAGACTTGGGACAAGGCCCAATTGAACACCCCCATGCGTCGGGCGCGGCAGCGCTACGCAGACTATTTCCGCGCGCACGCGGCAACGCATCCGGGCGAGCGTCCGGTCTTTCAAAACGTCCCCAAACACGCCGTACCCCTGGCGCTATTTTTCACAGAGGGAACGGTGGATGTGCGCACCGTCAACGCCCAACCGGAGTTGGTTCCGGAGCGTCCGGCGCAGCAGTTCTCCCGCCCGTAGCGGGGGCGGGGCGTCGCATGACAAAAGAAGCACAAACCTCGGCACGAGGTTTTGCAACTAATTGTAATTTAGTTACTTGCGGCAAATAAATAGCGCAGAATGAGCTGCTCGCCTTCGGGAGAAATCACCGTGGCCTGTGCTTTTTTGTTGGCCTTGACCACCATGCGGGGCACCACCTCCGACCACTGTGCTTCCGAATGGCTTCGGGGGCCGTACAGGCCGTGGCAACGGCCGCAGTTTCCTTGGTACAGGGCTTGGCCTGCGTCAAAATCGGCGGCGGTGTAGCCCGGAAACTTGGCTTTTGCTGCAACCATTCCGGTAGACTCTGCGGGTGCTGCTTGTTCCACAACAGCTTTTGGGGTACCGCAAGCAGAAAGAAAGAGGGCCAGTGCGGAGAAGAGGGCGATGCTTGACTTGTTCATGTTTTGAAGATACGGAGATTGTACGACATCCGAATTGTCCGGTGGGGCGCCTGCAGCGCCGCGGTAAGGTTTACAGCTTCATTTCGGGAATTTCCCCGTTCACCACCAAGCGTCCGGCGGTTTTGGCCACAATTTCTTCCACGCTGACGCCCGGTGCGCGCTCCAACAAAACAAAGCCGCGTTCGGGGTCGATGTCCAGCACCGCCAATTCGGTCACTATTTTTTTGACGCAGCCCACGCCCGTGATGGGCAGGGTGCAGGCAGACAACAACTTGGACTCGCCCTTGGGGTTGGTGTGCTGCATGGCCACAATGATGTTCTCCGCAGAGGCCACCAAGTCCATGGCGCCGCCCATGCCTTTGACCATTTTTCCGGGAATTTTCCAATTGGCAATGTCTCCGTTGTCAGACACCTCCATGGCGCCCAAGACGGTCAATTGCACTTTTTGCGCGCGAATCATGCCAAAGCTCAAGGCGGAGTCAAAAAAGGCAGCGCCGGGCAGAGCCGTGATGGTTTGCTTGCCGGCGTTGATTAGGTCCGGATCTTCCTCGCCCTCCCAAGGGAAGGGACCCATTCCCAAAATGCCGTTTTCGGACTGAAATTCCACAGAAATTCCCTGGGGAATGTAGTTCGCCACCAGGGTGGGGATGCCAATGCCCAGGTTGACGTACCAGCCGTCGCGGAGTTCTTGTGCAATGCGTTGCGCAATGCCGTTTTTGTCAAGTGCCATGGCGAAGGATCAAGGGCGCGGACGAACCGTGCGGTTTTCAATGCGTTTCTCGTAGTGTTCTCCCTGAAAAAGCCGATGCACAAAGATGCCCGGAACGTGGATGTGGTTGGGGTCCAAGCTGCCCAAAGGCACGATTTCTTCTACCTCCGCCACGGTGATTTTCCCGGCCATGGCCATCAAGGGGTTGAAGTTTCGGGCGGTGCCGCGAAACACCAGATTGCCGGCGGGATCTGCTTTCCAGGCCTTCACAAAGGCAAAGGAGGCGTCGAATGCGTGTTCCAGGAGGTGTGGTTTGCCGTTGAAGACCCGGACTTCTTTGCCTTCCGCTACTTCGGTTCCGTATCCGGCTGGAGTGAAGAAGGCGGGAATGCCCGCGCCTGCGGCGCGGCACCGCTCCGCCAAGGTTCCCTGCGGAATCAACTCCACCTCCAGTTCCCCGGAGAGCATGAGGCGTTCGAATTCGGCATTTTCACCCACGTAGGAAGAAATCATTTTCTTCACTTGCCGGGTTTCCAGCAAGAGGCCCAAGCCAAAACCGTCGACGCCGGCGTTGTTGGAGACGCAGGTGAGGTTGCGGGTACCGCGTTTGCGTACGGCCGCAATCGCGTTTTCCGGGATGCCGCTGAGTCCAAATCCCCCAAAGAGAACCGTCATACCGTCCTCCAGCCCGTCCAGGGCGGTGTCGGCGTTCGCTACGCGTTTGTCTATCATGATTCAGTCAAATTCACTCCACTCGTCCGTGGCCACCTCCGCCGCTGCGGCCTTGCAGTCGGTTCGTATGGTCATGGGGGTGGAAGGCAGGTCAAAAGCATTGGACCGGACGCCCAGTGCCGGATCAGCATAGCATTTGCGCATGTACAGGGCCCAAACGGGAAGAGCCGTGGTGGCGCCTTGTCCAAAAACGGTGGAGCCAAAGTGCGCGGCGCGGTCGTCGCATCCGGTCCAAACACCGGTAACCAAGTTGGGCACCATGCCCATGAACCAGCCGTCGGAGTTGTTTTGCGTGGTGCCGGTTTTGCCCGCAATGGGGTTGGTAAAGGCGTAGGGGAAACCGGTGACTACATTGTCCGGATAACCGCCACCGGAGGAGCGCAGTCGGGCCCCCGTTCCGTACTCGGTAACGCCGGAAAGGAGGCTGGTAACCGCATAAGCCACCTCCGGGGAAAGCGCCTCGTGGGACTCCGGCACAAACTCGTCCAGCACCACGCCGTTCTTGTCTTCAATGCGCGTAATCACAATGGGTTTGGTGTACACGCCGCCGTTGCCAAAGGCCGTGTAGGCGCCCACCATTTCTTCCACCGTTAAGTCGACGGTTCCCAGCGCGATGGAGGGCACTTCCGGCAGGTCCGACGTCATGCCCAAGGCCCGCGCCAGTTGCACCACGGCCTGCGGGCCGATTTGCTTCATCAAGTAGGTGGTGATGGTGTTCACGGACTTGGCAAGCGCTTGCTTGAGGGTGAGCAGTCCGCCGTATTCGTCGTCTGAATTGCTGGGGCACCAGTCTTCGGTCAGGCCAAATTCACCGGCCTGAATGCACACCTTTTGGTTGGGCACTTCCATGCAAGGCGAAAACTTTTTCTGCTCCATGGCCGCGGCGTACACAAACGGCTTGAACGTTGAGCCCACCTGCCGTTGTCCTTGAGCCACGTGGTCGTACTGGAAATGCGCGTAGTCAATGCCGCCCACCCAGGCCTTCACAAAACCCGTTTGGGGCTCCACGCTGAGCAAACCGCACTGGTAGAAGGACTTCATGTAGCGGATGGAGTCCAGCGGGCTCAGTACTGTGTCCACCGGCCCTTTCCAACTGAAGACCTTCATGGGGATTTTGGTCCGGAAAATGCGCTGAATTTCTGCTTCGCTGGTACCGGACTCCACCAAATTTCGGTACCGCGGGGTTTGCTTCATGCCCCGGTTCATGATGGTTTGGTATTGGTCTTCCGCGTTTCCTTGGAAGTAGAAAGGACCGTATTTGCGTCCCTTGATTTGCTTGAAAAATACCCGCTGCAGGTTGGACAGGTGCTCGGCAACCGCCTCTTCCGCGTAGCGCTGCATGCGGATGTCCACCGTCGTGTAAATTTTCAAGCCGTCGGTGTACAAATTGTAGGAAGACCCGTCCGGCTTGGGGTGATCCTTCACCCATTCTTTGAGTTGGCCCCGAATGTATTCGCGCAGGTACGGCGCCAGGCCGCGGTCGTGTGTTTGCGGGTTGAACCGAACTTCCAGCGGCGTGGCGGCAAAAGACGTGTATTCTTCTTCCGTGAGGTACCCGTTGCGCTCCATTTGGCGCAGTACCGTGTTGCGGCGCGCGGTAGCTTCTTCCAACCGACGAACGGGATTGTAGATGGACGGATTCTTCACCATGCCCACCAGGACCGCGGCCTCCGGAACCGTCAATTGCTGGGGGTTTTTACCGAAGTAAATGCGGGAGGCACTGTGCACGCCCACGGCCTGGTAAAGGAAGTCGAACTGATTAAAATAAAGCGCAATAATCTCGTCTTTGGTGTACCGAGATTCCAGTTGCAGCGCAATGATCCACTCCTTGAATTTTTGCAGCAATCGGCCCGCTTTGCTGGACGCCGGCTCGTGGAACATCTGCTTGGCCAACTGCTGGGTCAGCGTGGACCCACCCCCTTGGGTACCGAAACTGGCCAACGCGCGCCCCAGCGAACGGAAGTCTATTCCGGCGTGCTCGTAAAAACGCTCGTCTTCGGTGGCCACCAAGGCTTGGACCAGGTGGGGAGGAAGTTGATCGTACTCGGTGTGGACGCGGTTTTCTTCAAAAAAAGTGCCCAGTTGCTCCCCGTTGGCGTCGACTATTTGGGTGGCCAGAAAACTCTTGGGGTTCGCGATTTCTTCGGTGGACGGCAAGGCGCCAAAAGCCCCAACCCAGGCCAAAAACAGGCCCAACAGAATGAGGGACGGCACGGACAAAACCGCAATCCAAAAGATCCGTACTTCGCGGCGAAAATCGCGCGGCTCGGTAGGTTTAGCGGCGGGAGGCATCGGCAGGTTCAATGGTGAATCCTACGCTGCGCACGCCCGGCAAGGGATTTTCGCGCATTACGTGTTGAAATCGAAAACGGTAGGGGCCCGCTTTTTGAAACGACACGGCTTGTCCCCGAAACGGAACGGTCAGGGTTTTGATCCCACCTACGCCTTCGCCCAGCCAGGTTCCGCGGTCGTCCGCGAGTTGAATTTCAACGGTGTCTTGGTATTCAATACCGTCGGCCCCAATGATTTGACGCCCCAAGTAGAGGTTGCGGTACGGATACGCTTGGGTGTGTCGCACGGAAACCAGCATCACGTACGGCTGCGCCGTGTCGGTTACGGACGCATCGAATTGAACGGCGGAATCCCGTTCCCATCCGCCAGCAGGCAAGTCCGAAAAATCGCGAAACAACGCGTCTCCGTCGGCGCACCCAACGGCGCTGCCAAGGATCAATAAAACTCCTAGAATTAGGAATTTAGGCTTTTTTTTGCGGCGGACGGTTTCCACGTTTATTGAAGGAACGATTTTTCTTTTTGGGCTTGTCGAAACGGGTCAATGAGTCTTCTGTGGGGGCAACAATTTCAACGAAATCATCCGCTTTGACGCGGTGCTCCACCACTTGCTTGTCTTCCAACGCGGCAGGCTTTTCCCCGCGCGCATTCATGTCCATCATGGCCTTGGCGTCCTCCGCCTTCAGGGCAATCCAGGTGGCGCGGTCGTCCCGGTAGGCAAACCACATCATGCCGCGCAGGATGTCCATTTTTTGCATTTCTGCCTCGCCCTTTTCGGTCTTGATTTTCTTTCCCTCGGGGAAAATGCTCATGGCCTCTGCGTACTGATCCAATTCAAAATTGAGGCAGCACTTCAGTTTGCCGCACTGTCCGGCCAACTTCTGGGGGTTCAAACTCAAGGACTGATACCGGGCGGCAGCCGTAGTGACCGCCCGAAAATCCGTCAGCCAGGTGGAGCAGCACAATTCGCGCCCGCAAATGCCGAGTCCGCCCAACCGTCCGGCCTCTTGGCGGGCACCTATGTGGCGCATTTCTACGCGAATGCCCAAGGCCGCAGAAAGATCCCGAACCAATTGACGAAAATCCACGCGCTCTTCAGCGGTGTAGTAAAAGAACGCTTTGAAGCCATCGCCCTGGGCCTCGACGTCCGAAACCTTCATGTTCAGGCCGTGCTGAACCGCCATTTGGCGGCAAGCCGTCATCCATTCGCCTTCTTTGACGCGGGCGCCTTCCCATTTTTCCAGGTCGCGTTCGGTGGCCTTGCGGAGGAGCTTGCGCGCTGCCGCAACGTCCGTGTCTGCAGCCTTTTTGCGCATTTGCACGCGCACCAGTTCCCCAGTCAGGGAAACGCTGCCCAGGTCGTATCCACCGGTTCCGGTTTCCACCGCCACGGTGTTGCCCACATAAAAATGCAGTTGGTGTGCGTTGTAGTAGAAGTCTTTGCGCCCGTTTTTGAAGCGAACCTCCACCCACCAACAGGGTTCTTGCCCCTCCGGCAACTCCATGTTGGTCAGCCAGTTGAACACCGTCAACTTGCCGCAGGAGTGGGTACCGCAGGAACCGTTGTTTCCGCAACCACTGGGGATTCCGCCGCTTGATGAACAGGAGCTACAGGCCATGTCACGAAGATACGCATCTTTGCACTACTCTATGCCGCGCAAAACCACCCTCGCCGCCCTCTTTGGGGCATTCGTTTTGACCTTCACGGCCACCGCACAAATCCAGCCGGTGGGCCAATGGCGTTCCCATTTGCCGTACCGACTTTCCACCCACGTGGTCCAGGCCGGGCCGTGGGTTTTTGTAGCCTCCGGCAGCGGTCTTTTTCGGTACCACGCGGACGAAAAGTACGTGGAGCCCTTGACCAAGGTGGAGGGCCTTACGGACGTGGACATCACCTCCTTGGCCTACGACCCCGTTACGGACTGGGTGGTGGTGGGCTACCGCAACGGCAATTTGGACTTGATCCGGAACGAGAAAATCGTGAACGTACCGGAATTGGTGCGTTCTGCCCTCTACCCGGGCAAAAAGAAGGTCAACCACATCC
>CANHXZ010000003.1 GCA_947464785.1 Flavobacteriales bacterium
CGGCATGCGCAAACAGCGCGGCCTCCTCAAACCTTCCGGTGGTGAGGTGCAGTCCCCACGGAAGTCCGTTGGGGTGCAGTCCGCCCGGCAAACTCAAAGCGGGCAAGCCGGTCAGGTTCGCATGCACGGTGTACAAATCTTCCAGGTACATGACCGTGGGGTCCGAGTTCTCGCGCCCGATGGGAAAGGCCGTGTGCGGAGAAGTGGGAGACAGCAAGGCGTCGTACTGGGTCAGCAGCGATTCCGCGTGGTCGCGCAGCAGGCGTCGGCCTTTTTGCGCTTTGCCGTAATAGGCGTCGTAGTAACCGCTGGACAAAACAAACGTGCCCAACAGAATGCGGCGCTGCACCTCCAAACCAAAACCCTCAGACCGCGACGCTTTCAGCAGCCCGTCCAAATCGTCCACTTCTTGTTCCGAGCGGTGCCCAAAGCGAACGCCGTCGTACCGCGCTAAATTGGCGCTGGCCTCGGCCGTGGTCAAAACGTAGTACAAAGGGACCAATTGATCCAGGTAGGGAAAATCGACGGCGTCTACCGTGTGTCCTGCGGAGCGGAGCTGGTCAAACAGGGCCTCCATGGCGGCACGGATGTGCGGATCCAATCCCGGATGGTCCATGGTTGCCTGAAAATACGCGTAGCGCTGGGGCCCCTCGGGGGCAACGGGCGGCGAGGACACCACCGGACGGGAAGAGACCGTGGCGTCAAAGGCGTCGGCGCCGGACATAATTTCCAAAACCGCAGCAGCGTCTTCCAAGGTGTGGGCAAAGGGCCCGATTTGATCAAACGACGAAGCGTAGGCAATGAGTCCGTGGCGCGAAATGCGGCCGTAGGTAGGCTTCATGCCCACAATGCCCGTAAATGCAGCGGGTTGGCGGATGGAGCCGCCGGTATCTGAGCCCAGGGCAACGTGACACACGCCCGCAGCCACCGCGGCGGCCGAGCCGCCCGAAGATCCGCCCGGAACTTTGCTGGGATCCAACGGATTGCGCACCGGTCCGTAGTAGGATGTTTCGTTGGACGAGCCCATGGCGAATTCGTCGCAGTTGGTGCGGCCCAAAAACACGGCACCCGCGGCTTCCAAACGTTCTACGGCCGTCGCTGAAAACAAACTTTCAAACGTTTCCAGCATTTTGGAGCCGGCAGAAACGCCGTGGCCGCGGTAGCACAAATTGTCTTTCAGCGCCACCACCATGCCCGCCAAAGGCAAGGACTGGCCGGCCGCCAAACGGGCATCCACGGCCGCCGCTTGGGCACGCGCAGATTCCGAGAACAATTCAATAAACATATTGAGATGGGCGGCCTGCTCTGCGCGCGCCAGAGCTTCCTCCACCAATGCGACACAGGTAGTCCTCCCCGCGGAAACCGCGCGGTAGTCCATCAGCGGCGAAAACCCCATCAGTCTTTCTTTTCCTCTTTCTTCGCGGGAGCGTCTTCGTCCTTCATGGCGTTTTTAAACTCCTTCACGCCGCCTCCAAGGCCGCGCATCAATTCGGGAATTTTTTTACCACCGAACAACAAAACCACCACGGCAACGATCAATACGATCTGCCACGGTCCAACAATGCCCAGAAAAATAGCCCATGCATTCATAGCGGTGCAATTTAGAACCCCAAAGGTACGAAGTCCGGCGGGGCCTTACGCTAATTTTTCGGCGAGCTTGGCCATCGTTTTGCGGGCAGACTCCCCGTCGTAGAGGATTTTGTACACCGCATTGGCGATGGGCATCCGAACGTCGTGGTTTTTCTTGACCGACTTGATCAACTTTGTGGCGTAGTACCCTTCCGCTACCATGTTCATTTCCAACATGGTGGAACGCACTGTATACCCTTTGCCAATCATGGTCCCGAAGGTGCGGTTTCGGCTGAATTGCGAATAGGCCGTCACCAAAAGGTCTCCCAAGTACTCCGAGCCGTTGATGTCTCGCTTGATGGGGTGCACGGCCTTGATGAACCGCTTCATTTCCTGAACGGAATTGCTGACCAGCACCGCTTGGAAGTTATCTCCGTACCCCAAGCCGTGGCAAATGCCGCAGGCGATGGAGTAAATGTTCTTCAATACCGCGGCGTACTCCGTGCCGTAGATGTCGTCGGACACTTGGGTGCGCAAGTACGTGCACGCCAGCATGTCCGCCATGTACCGGGCGGCCTCCGCGCTCTCCGAGGCAATGGTCAGGTAACTGAGGCGCTCCAGAGCCACTTCTTCTGCGTGGCAGGGCCCCACAATTACCCCGAAGTCTTTGTAATCAACTCCGTAGGTGTCGTGCATGAACTCACCCACAATCTGGTTGCTGTCGGGCACAATTCCCTTGATGGCGGAAAACACTTTTTTCCCTTCCAAGGAAACGTGCAGGTTTTCCAAGGCGGATTTCAAAAACGCCGAAGGCACGGCCAGCACAATAATATCTGCATCTTCCACCACGGAATCCAGGTCAGAATCAATCGCCAGGTGTTCCGTATTGAGCTCAACATCCGTGAGGTAGCGCGGATTGTGGTGGAAACGTTGGATGTGCAAGGCCGTCTCCGGATCCCGAACCCACCAGCCCACGTACTCGTTGTTGTTGGCCAGCAATTTGATGAGCGCGGTGGCAAAGCTACCGCCGCCAATGACGGCTATACGGGGAGATTTGGTACTCAAAATACGACGTCTTTGGCCAAGCGTTCGCCGTTTCGAACGAACACTACTTTGGCTTTTTGGCCCTTGCTGAACGAAGACAGGGCGGTCATGTAGGAGGTCATGTCCCGCACCGGCATGCCCCCCAATTCCACCACTACGTCGCCGGCCACCAGGCCGGCTTTCTCTGCTGGTTTGCCGGGAGAAACACCGGAAATACGCATGCCGCTGCCCGCAAAGGCGTAGTCCGGGACCACGCCCAAGGTTACTTTGAAGGAGGCAGCACTTTCGTTGGTGGGCTCCTTGACGTCCTGTTGCGTGAGTGCCGGAGCCTGGGAAAGCACTTCTACGGTGGCCAACAGGGTGCGCAGGGTGTACTCCACGCTGAGGGGTTCAATTTTCTCGACGTCGTCGGACGGACGGTGGTAGTCGCCGTGGGCGCCCGTGAAAAAATGCAAAACGGGAATGCCTTGGCGGTAAAAGGAGGCGTGATCCGACGCGCTCCCCGGAGCGGATTCGGTTTTCAAGGAGATGGGCAAGCACGTGGCGCGGCTCAAGACCTCCGGCCACTCCAACGCCGTTCCGGTGCCGCTCACTACCAGAGGATTGCCCTTTTCCATGCGCCCCACCATGTCAAAATTCAGCATGCCAAACAATTGCTTGAATTCAGCCGGCCGGTTGGCTACAAAGTGCTGCGATCCCAGCAATCCGTCTTCTTCCGCGCTGAAACCCACAATCAAGTAATTGAACGCCTTGGCGGTGGGCCATTCCTTCAAGAGCCGGGCCGCTTCCAGCACCACGGCAACTCCGGAGGCGTTGTCGTCTGCGCCGTTGTGGATGGCGGGCTCCCCGCGGTGCAACGAATGCTCCAAGCCCCAACCCAAGTGGTCGTAGTGCGCGCCCAACACCAGCGTTTTGGCGGCGCCGTGGTCCACAAAACCACATACGTTGGCGGCCTGCGCCGTTTCGCGCTGCACGAAGGCTTTTAACTCGATCATTCCCCGCGGCACGGTGCCCTCTGGCAGGACGACTACCGGAATTCTTCCCGGACGCGTGCTTTTGTAAAACGGTTCGGGCAGCAGGTTGTCCTTTTTTCCGGGAACCAAAACCACGCCCACGGCGCCAGCGCTTGCGGCGCGATCGATCCGGGTGTCCAAGTCCAAGTGCTTGGCAAATTTTCCGTGCGGACCCTTGCCGTCCGGCGTGCCCGCTTGAATGACCGCAATTTTTCCGGCAATTCGTTTGTTTCGAAAGTCGTTGCGGCCCAAATCTTGGGCATCAATCCCGTACCCAACGCGTTTGATTTTCCCGGAGGCTGCGCCGTTGGTGGTGTGGGGGTGGGGGAAGGTGTTTTTCAGCGCAACGCCCGTCTTTAGGGGCACCGCAGAGTTTCGATCTGGGGGAAACGACGCTAGCCGGGCCACGGTGAACCACTGCGAACCGTCGTCGGACACGGCGGGCAAAGCACCGTTCTCGCGCAGCACCTGAGCAATGTATTGACGTGCCTTTTCAGCGCCCTCAGTACCCGGATAACGCCCCTCCAATTCGTCCGAGGACAAATAGCCAATGTGGTGCATCATGTTCTCGCGGGCCATGTTCAAAGGCAGCTCGCAGGCAGACTGTCCGCGGGCCCCAAGGCTCCAGAGCAGCAGCACAAAAACAGAAAAACGCATCATTTGGGTTGTTTTTTCCATTGAGTCAAGACGTACAAGCCCACGCCGGTAGAGATGGCGGCGTCGGCCAGGTTGAATATGGGCCGAAAGAAGATCAGGCGCTCGCCGCCCCATAGGGGGAAGGAGTCGGGCCATTGGGTGTCTACCAAAGGAAAGTACAGCATGTCCACCACATTTCCCATCAAGGGAGCGGCATAACCCCCACCCCATTCGGCCACGCCGCCGTAGGGCACCCACGATTCAAACATCGGCAGGTAGGTCATCCCGCGGTCAAAGAGCACTCCGTAGAAGGCGCTGTCCAGTACGTTGCCCAAGGCGCCCGTGAAAATCAAGGCAATGGAGTAGACCAGCACGGGAGCAGACCAAAAACCGCGTTCCGCACAGTCCGCACGGCTGCTGCGCCACTCTTTCCAGCCCCACCAGCCAATAAAACCAATGGCCAACACCCGAAACAGGGAGAGGATCAATTTACCGGTGGTTCCGCCCCATTCCATCCCAAACGCCATGCCCGGGTTTTCCGTGAAATGCAGGTGAAACCAAGGCAATAGTTCCACGCTCTCGCCAAAAGCGAAGGTAGTTTTGATGTAGATTTTCAAGGCCTGATCGGCCAGCAACAAAAGGCCAACCAAGGCCAGGGGTCCGCGGGGTACTGAATTCACTTATCTTTTTTTCTTGGCTTCCATGCTCAGCGTGGCGTGTGGGACCAAGCGCAGCCGATCCTTGCCAATGAGCTGGCCGGTCTCGCGGCAGATGCCGTAGGTTTTGTTTTCAATGCGCATCAGGGCCGCCTTCAGGTCCCGAATAAACTTTTCCTGACGTGCGGCCAGTTGCGCGTTGGCTTCTTTACTCATGGTCTCTGACCCCTCTTCAAAACTCTTGAAGACGGGAGACGTATCGTCTGTTCCGTTGTTCAAATTGTTGGCGAATTGTTCGCGCAACAAGCCCAGATCTTGTTCTGCCTTGGCAATTTTGTCAACGATCAATAAGCGAAACTCTTCCAAGTCGGCGTCGGTGTAACGGATTTTATGGGCTTCGGCCATGGCGGTTTAGGTGGTTATTCGGTTTAGGAAGCGGTGAAGATAAAAAAGTTACGCCTTTTCCAATGCCACTTGGCACGTTAAACCTTCTACCTCGACTTCCGTCGGCACGGCAGATGCAGGTAGATCCTGCAAATCCCACGCCAAGCGAACGGCTAAAACTTCAGACGCCACCCATTCCGCATGCGCCATCAAGGCCTCATGCAGAGGGCTGGGCGCTTGCACCCAAAGCGAAATGCGGTCCGTAATTTCCAGACCGGAATCTTTTCGGAGGTTTTGGATGCGGTTCACGGTTTCCCGGGCCCAACCTTCGGCTTCCAATTCTGGAGTGAGGGCAGTGTCTACGGCTACGGTGAGTCCGCGTTCGGAGGCCACTTCCAGTCCGGCTTGTACCTCGGTGGTGATTTCCACGTCTTCCGGCGTCAATTCAAAGGAACCGTTGGGCAGTTGGAGGGTCCAAGAACCGCTGCTTTCCAAAGCATTCAGCGCCTCGGGGCTCAAGGAAGCGATTCCCGCCGCCACATCCTTCATGGAGGCGCCGGCCTTGGGACCCAAGGCCTTGAAGTTGGCCTTGGCTTTTTTGGTGAACACGCCGCTTTCTGCCGTTACGGGCACCAATTCTTTGATGTTGACTTCCGCCAGCACCAAGGGGGTGATCGCCGCCAATTCGGCCCGACGTTCCTCGCTCAGCACGGGCACGAGCATTTTCGCCAGCGGCTGGCGCACGCGCATTTTGGTGCGTTTGCGCACGCTCAGCACCAAGCTGGTCAGGCCTTGAGCCAAATCCATGCGGGCTTCCAATCCAGCATCTATTTGCGCGGCATCCACCTCCGGAAACGAAGACAAGTGCACGCTGGCTCCGCCGTTCAAGTCCCGGTACAAACGGTCCGCGTAAAAGGGCGCCAGCGGCGCCATGAGCCGCGCCACGGTGTCCAAGCACGTATGCAGGGTGTGGTAGGCTGCGCGCTTGTCTGCGCCCATTTCGCCCTTCCAGAACCGTCGGCGGCACAGCCGCACGTACCAATTGCTCAGGTGGTCCGTCACGAACTCCTGAACCGGTCGGTAGGCCTTGGTGGGCTCGTACTGGTCCATTTGCTCCGTCACTTCCGCCACCAAAGACTGCAGTCGGCTCAAAATCCAGCGGTCAATTTCCGGACGGTCCGACGGGTCCACCGCGGGCGTGGTTTTGGGATCAAAGCCGTCCACGTTGGCGTAAAGGGAAAAGAACCCGTAGGTGTTGTAGAGGGTACCAAAAAACTTGCGCTGAACTTCCGTCACGCCGTCCGGATCGTACTTCAGGTTGTCCCAGGGCTGGGCATTGGTGAGGAGGTACCAGCGCACCGCGTCCGCCCCGTGGAGGTCCATGGCCGCAAAGGGGTCCACGGCATTGCCCAAGCGCTTGGACATTTTTTGGCCGTTCTTGTCCAGGACCAAGCCGTTGGAGATCACGTTCTTGTAGGCCACGGAATCTTTTACGAGGGCCGCAATGGCGTGCAGGGTGTAAAACCAGCCGCGCGTTTGGTCCACGCCTTCCGCAATGAAATCTGCCGGAAAAGCAGACCCTCCGTCCACCGCCTCTTTGTTTTCAAAGGGATAGTGCAGTTGGGCAAAGGGCATCGCCCCGGAATCAAACCAAACGTCAATTAAATCCGTTTCGCGGCGCATGGGCTTGCCGGTAGAAGAAGTCAAAATCCATTCGTCTACGTGCGGACGGTGCAGGTCTACGGCGTCGTAGTTGGCGGCGGAAAAGTCCCCCGGGGTGAAGTGGGCCAAAGGATTGGAAGCCATGTGCCCGGCCGCAACCGAAACGTCCAACGCCTCCTTCAACTGCTCCAAAGAGCCCACGCAAACAGTTTCTTTTCCGTCTTCCGTTCGCCAGAGGGGCAACGGAATGCCCCAGTACCGGGAGCGGCTCAAATTCCAATCGTTCAGCGATTCCAGCCAATTTCCAAACCGACCGGTTCCCGTGCTGGCCGGTTTCCACTGGATGGTGCTGTTCAGGGCCTGCATGCGTTCTTTGACCGCGGTGGCCCGAATGAACCAGCTGTCCAGCGGGTAGTACAAGACCGGCTTGTCCGTCCGCCAGCAGTGCGGGTAGCTGTGCACGTACTTCTGTACTTTGAACGCCTTGTTCTCCGTTTTCAGCTGGATGGCGATTTCTTCGTCCACGCTCAACTTGGGCGCCTCCTCTTCAGAATAGTAGGCGTTTTTGACAAATTTTCCGGCCCACGAGCCGCCGGCTTGCGGAATAAAGCGTCCGCGCAAATCCACCAAAGGCACGGGGTCGCCTTCTTCGTTCAACACCAACAGAGGCGGCACTCCGGCAGCAGCGGCCACCCGCGCGTCGTCCGCGCCAAAAGTAGGTGCCGTGTGCACCATGCCCGTGCCGTCTTCCGTGGTCACAAAATCACCCGGAATCACGCGAAAAGCCTGGTCTGCGTTCTCGTGGGGCAAGGCGCCCGGAAGCAATTGCTCGTAGCGCAGGCCCACCAAAGCGGAGCCCATGTGCGTGCTGCGTCGGGTCCAAACCGAACCCTCCTCCTCCGCCTTGAAATAATTGGGCACCAAAGCCGTGGCCAGCACCACTTCCACCGCCAAATGCGTGTAGGGGTTTTCCGCAGCAATGCGGGTGTACTCAATGTCCGGGCCCACCGTCAGCGCCGTGTTGGACGGCAAAGTCCACGGGGTGGTGGTCCAAGCCAAAAGGTGCACGGCGGAATCCCCAAAAAGCGCGCGGCTTTGGTCCGACGGCACCACGGCAAACTGTGCCGTTACGCTGGTGTCTGTAACGTCTTTGTAGCAACCGGGCTGGTTCAACTCGTGGGAGCTCAAGCCCGTACCCGCGGCGGGTGAATACGGCTGGATGGTGTACCCTTTGTACAGCAAGCCCTTGTTGTAGATCTGGGAAAGCAACCACCAAACGGACTCAATGTAGGGCGTCTTGTAGGTGACGTAGGCGTTCTCCTGGTCCACCCAGTAGCCCATTTGCCGGGTTAAGTCGTTCCAAATGCCGGTGTACCGCATCACGGCCTTGCGGCACGCAGCGTTGTACTCCTCAATGGTGATGGTTTTGCCAATGTCTTCCTTGGTGATGCCCAACTCTTTTTCCACGCCCAGTTCCACCGGTAGCCCGTGCGTATCCCATCCGGCCCGACGGTCCACGCGGTACCCGCGCTGGGTTTTGTATCGGCAAAAAGCGTCCTTCAGGGTCCGCGCCATGACGTGGTGGATGCCCGGCAGCCCGTTGGCGGAGGGGGGACCTTCGTAAAAGACAAAATTGGGCGCCTCCTTACGC
This sequence comes from Flavobacteriales bacterium, assembly GCA_947464785.1. Taxonomy (GTDB): domain Bacteria; phylum Bacteroidota; class Bacteroidia; order Flavobacteriales; family Schleiferiaceae; genus CAMDTE01. The sequence goes on from CANHXZ010000003.1 coordinate 8,616, forward strand.
TGCGCCAAGCTCTGCGCAAACGTTTCCTCAGCTTCCCATTGCGTCAGCACCTCCCGCTGTACGGCAGCGAGGTCCAACTGGGTGTATTCCGGGTAGTGCGTTTTCATGGGAGCACAGCGATCACTTTCAATTCAACGGCAATGGGGGTGGGCAAGGCGCCAACCTCTACCGTGGTGCGGCACGGACGCGGATTCACGTCCGCAAAGTATTCCGCGTACAACCGGTTGAAGGCGGAGAAGTCGCGACGCATGTCGGTCAAAAAGACCGTTACGTCCACTAAATCAGACCACTTCGCGCCGTTTTCTTCCAAAACCGTGCGCACATTCGCCATCACGCTGTGCACTTGGGCCTCAAAATCAAAGGATTGGTAGTTTCCGGCCGCATCCAAGGCGAGGCCGGGCACGCTGGAAGCTGCCGGGGCGCTCTTGGGCAGCCGGGGCCCAATGCCCGATACAAACAACAGGTTGCCCACTTTGCGGGCGGCAGGGTACAGCCCCACGGGCTGCGGTGCGTTGGAAGCGGAAGAGTCCATAGGAGGCAAAGATACAGCGCGCGCGAGGGATGGGCGAGGGAGCGGCGATTTGAGCCCTCCGGGGATCCGGCAAAATGCAGCACGGCGGCAGATTACCAAATTGTTAAAAAACGAAAAACGCCGCCCAAAAGACGACGTTTCTCTAACCCTTGTGTCGAAACAGCTCAGAAAAACCAATCCAACAGGGCAAATATAGAATAATTTTTCAAAGTGTGCGCAGTACACTAAGTAATTTTTTTATTTTTGTTACTCGAACAACGAACGGAGGGAGGTGGTCCTTGCGGTTTGGGGCGGTTGGTCCTTGATTTCTGAGCCTCTTCAAACGATTGCACGATCCCAAGCAGCGAGCCCATCTTCTCCAGTTCGTACTTTTACCCCGTGGCCACCGTTAAAAAACTCGTCGGGGATGCTGCGCTTTACGGCGTGAGCAGCATTGTGGCCCGCTTGCTCAATTTTTTGCTGACCCCGCTGCACACCGCGGTGCTTCCCAAAGCCGAGTACGGAGCCTACTCAGACCTGTACGTTTTCATAGCCTTTTTGATGGTGGTGCTCACCTACGGCATGGAGACGGCCTATTTTCGGTTCAGCCAGCGGGCAGACGCCAATTCGGAGTCCGTGTACAGTACCTCGCTGCTGTCCATTTTGGGAACTACGGTTTTTTTCTTGCTGGTATTGAGCTTGTTCTACCAACCTCTGGCCGAGGTTTTGCGGTACGGCAGTCGGCCGGAATTGGTCTTGGGCATGGGCCTCATTGTGGCGTTTGAAGCCGTCGCAGCGGTTCCCTTTGCCCGGCTTCGTGCTCAAGGAAAGGCGGCGCGCTTTGTGGCCATCAAGACCGGATTGATCCTGGTCAACATTGTGCTCAACTTGTTCTTTTACCAATGGTACCCCGCGCAGAACCCGGCGTTTGACGCCCACACCGTGCAGTGGGTTTTGGTGGCCAACCTGGGCGCGTCCTTGTTCATGATCTTGTGTTTGTGGCCGGAATGGCGGGCCATTCGCCTTCCGTCCTTCAATTGGACCGTTTGGCGCCAAATGCTTGCCTTTGGATTCCCCCTGCTGCTGGCGGGATTGCCGGGCGTTGCCAACGAAATGGCCGACCGCTTTTTCATCAAGTATTTGCTGCCCGCTGAGACCAGTTTGGCCGACGTCGGCACGTATTCCGCCATTTACAAACTATCCATCTTTTTGGTCATGTTCAACCAGGCCTTTCGCTATGCGGCGGAGCCCTTCTTCTTCAAGGCCGGGGGCCAAGGCAATGCGGCACCGATGCTGGCCCGCACCACGCGCGCTTTTGTTGCGGTGGTAGGTTTGGGCATGGTATCGGTTTTGGCGGGATTGGACCTGCTCAAACACTTTATTGCCGCCAAGTACTGGGACCACCTCCACCTGCTCCCCATATTGCTGTGGGCCAACCTGTTTTTGGCCCTCAACACCCAGTTGTCTATGGGCTACAAACTGAACGACAAAACGTCGTTGGCGCTGCGCGTAACCCTGGTGGGATTTGCGTTGACCGTGGTGCTGAACTGGGTTTGGATTCCCCGATGGGGCATTGAAGGCGCCGCTTGGGCCACCTTGGTGAGCTACGCCGGCATGACCCTGGTCTCCTACGGCTTGGGCACCAAGTACTTCCCCGTTCCGTATGAGGTGGGGAAAATCTCCTTGTACCTGGTTGCGGCGGCAGCGTGCGGCTACGGAGCGTTTTTGGCTTCCGGCGTGCCGCTCCTCCAAATCTTGGCCGCAGGGGTTTATGCCGCCGTCGTTTTTGCCGTGGAGCGCCCAGATCGTTGGCGCCGCAACTCCGTCCCCTCCCAAACGTCTAACCGATGATGCACGTTTCTGTAGTCAACCGCTCCCCGTATCCCTTGCCGGCCTACGCCACCGTGGGCAGCGCGGGCTTGGACCTTCGGGCCCACGTGCAGGAACCCAAAGTGCTCCAGCCCGGCGAGCGGGCGTTGATCCCCACCGGCCTTTCCCTGGCGCTGCCGGAGGGCTTTGAAGCACAAGTGCGGCCGCGCAGCGGGCTCGCGCTGAAACACGGCATCACGGTCCTCAACAGCCCGGGAACCGTCGACGCCGATTACCGCGGTGACGTGGGTGTGATCCTCATCAACTTAGGCGCTGAACCCTTTACCATTGCCCCCGGTGACCGCATTGCGCAGCTGGTCCTGGCCGCTTATGCCCAGGTGGAGTGGGCGCCCGTTGAGGTGCTCCCGGAAACCGAACGCGGCGCAGGAGGATTTGGGCACACCGGCACACAAAAATAACATCAGCCGCCACCCCTGTTCAGGCTTGATTTCCCAGTGAAAGCAGGCCTTTTTGCCGGGAACCCGCTTGGCCGGAAGCGTTGCAAATACTTGATTTACTGCAAAATTTACCTACCTTGGAACCGTGGAAGCGCATCATGTAATACCCTTTGGCTCCAGCTGGTGGTGGGGCGGATGGCTCATTTTTGCGGTCTACGGAGCCGTTGTTTTTTGGATTGGAAAGTCCGCAACGGAAGCCACGCGCGAGCGATTTGAGCGGTGGTGGGGATGGGTCATTTTGGGCTTTTTTGCCTTCGGACAATTCTACCAAGTACTGGACGGCTCTTGGAGCCTGCAAGAAAGTCTCCCGCTGCACCTGTGTTGGTTCAGCCGGTTCTTGGCGGTGCTTTACCTGACCTTCCGCCAGAAGTGGGCCTTAGTGCCGCTGTTCTTCTGGGGCATTGTGGGGGGCTTTCATTCGTTCCTAACGCCAGAAAGCACGCTGGGAAGCGGTTCCTTCATGCTGGTTGAGTACTACTTCAGCCACGCCGGCATCATTTTGGTTCCGCTCTACAGTGTGTTTGTGGGCGGATGGCGCATTCCGGCCAACGGCTGGTTGCAGGCGTTTTTTTGGAACAACGTCCTCTTGTTGCCGATTTACCTGATCAATCTGGCCGTAGGCGGCAACTACATGTTCTTGGTAGCACCACCGGTGGCGGAGAATCCCTTTGTGGTGGGCGAGTGGCCTTACTACATCCTGGGCTTTGAAGCCGCGGCCTTGCTGCACTACGGCGTGTTGCGCCTTATTTTCTTCAATTTTGTTCTTCCCAAAAGGGCAACCGCATGAACGAGCACCACGTCATTCCACTCGGCTCCTTTTGGTGGTTTATGGGATGGGCCCTTTTGGCGGCCCAGCTCTTGGTGGGTTATGGGGTATCCCGCTATGCCTCGGAGGCGTCCCGACGTCGGTTTGAACAGGGCTGGGGAATCGCCATCTTGGGAACGTACGTCTTGGTGCAAGGGTACGTGGCCCTGCGCGGAGACTACACCTTGAGCAACAGTTTGCCCATTCACCTGTGCTCCTTCAGCCGTGTGTTGGCCTTTTTGGCCTTGACCCTGCGCAAAAAGTGGGCGTTTTACCCCTTGTTTTTTTGGGGAATCATGGGCGGAATGCACGCTTTGATCACTCCAGAAAACACCTTCGGCAACAATCCCTGGACCTTTGCCGAATATTTCTTTGGTCATTCCTCGGTTATTGCCGTACCCATTTACTTGTTGGCCATCCGCGGCCGAACCCTGAAAAAGTGGTCTTGGCTGACGGCTTGGGGTTGGACCAATGCCTTGATTGTGCCCGTGTACGCGCTGTCTTGGTTGGTGGACGGCAACTACATGTACCTCCGCGAACGTCCCCTGGTAGCCAATCCATTTGTGGTGGGGGAATGGCCGTGGTACGTGGTGGGCTTTGAGCTCCTGGCCGTGGTGCATTTCTTGGTGTTTACGGCCGTCGCGTACAAACGAATTGAACGATGAACGCGCACGACTGGATTGCCACAGGCCTGGGCTGGTACCTCTTCGCGGCCGTTTTCGTTCTGTTGTGGTGGGTGGCCCCGCGCACGGGTTCGCCGCACCTGAAGACCTTTGAAAAAGGTTTGGCCGTATTCATTGCCCTCAACTACGTCTTCTACCATGTTTCCGCAGCGGTTTTGGGCGATTGGTCCGTGCAAGAGTCCCTGCCCTTCCATATGTGCAACCTCACCCAATTGATGCTGATTTGGCACTTACTCACCGGGCAGCAGTGGGCGTTTCGCATCTCAGCCATATGGGGCCCGTTGGGCGGCATTCAAGCGCTGTTTACCCCAGGCATCGAGGCAGATTATTGGTTTCCGCTGGTGGTTCAGTTTTTTGTTTCCCACAGCCTGGTGGTTTTGGTCCCGATTTACCTGATGGTTCGTGCCGGACGTCGGTTGCCCAAACGCTTCTTTTGGCCCATCATTGGGTACACGCACTTGGTTGCCTTGGTGCTGTACCTGATCAACCGGTCGTTGGGCAGCAACTACATGTACGTCAACCAACCCCCGCCCGTGGACCATCCGCTCCTGCACGGAAGCTGGCCCTACTACTTGTTTTGGATCGACGTGGCGTTGTTTGCCTTGGTGGCCTTGTTTCTCTGGGGGTTCCGGCGCTACACCCACCCGGAAGGCGAGGGAAACCCCTCGGTTGGGGAGGCTTAATATTTTCCTCATTTAACTGATAATAATCAGGTTGTTGCCGGTGCAAGGGATCTACCTTGTAACCATGTATACGATCCTTTGCCCCACCGATTTCTCTGCCGGCGCAAGCCGCGCAGCCGAGTTTGCCGCAGAACTAGCCAAAGCGTGGAACGCGCCGTTGGTTTTGGTTCATGCCTACGAGGTTCCCCAATCTGAAAATCTGGCCCTAGCTCGGTTGCTGGAGGAAGTGAAGCTACTGACGGTGGAGTCGCTGCAAAAAGAGGCCAAACGACTGGAGGGCCACGGAGTGCAAATCCGAACGGAAGCTTTGTACGGAAATGTGGTTTCGGTGGTCAAGGAACTTGTGGAGGACGACCCGTGGCACACTTTTGTGGTGATGGGCACGTGCGGCGCGTCCGGCTTTGCGCAAGAACTTTTTGGCACCAATGCCTCGGCCCTCATGCACCGCCTCCCGTGCCCCGTATGGGTTGTGCCGGAAGAGGCTCCCAAAGGACTACCCAAACGCATTGCGTTGGCGGTGGACGGACTGTTGGAACCCGCAACGGACGGGGCCTTTGCCAACGCTGTAGTCTTGGGCAAACGTTTGGGCGCTCGCGTTGAAGCCGTACACATTCATTCGGACGGCGAAAAACCGCATGTGGACTGGCCGGAGAAGGAGCAGCGCATCCGCGCGCACGGCCTGCCGGTGGAGGTTCGGAGGGCGCCGGAAGTGGAAGAAGGGCTGCTGCGATTCTTGGTTGAAACGCAGTCCGACGCACTGGCATTCATTGCGCGAAAGCACCACTGGTTGCTGGAAATAGGGCACCGAAGCGTTTCCAATGCCTTGGTTTTCCGCGCTCAGCAGCCCCTTTTGGTGATGCACGAAGACCGTTTGGCCTAGGCAGTTAGTCGGTGTTTTTGGTTGCTCAGCACGTTGCTCAACGTCCACGGAACGGATTCTTGGAAGGCGCTTGTTCGGTGCGCGCACTCCAGAGAACAAATGCTGCAGGAAGTGGGGATGCACGGATCCGCGTGCACAAAGAGTTCTAAAGCGTCGTGGAAATGCGTGGCCGCAATGTGTTCCATGGCGGTAACTTCCTCGTGGGCCTCCTCTAAATTTACGTACCAAGGCAAGGTTAGGTGGGCGTCGATGTGGTAAGAACCTCCGTACTGCACAACCCGCAGGTTGTGGATGTCAATCCATCGGGGCCGACGGTTCTCCGCCAAGGTTTGAATGACTTTGGGCAGCACCTCCAGGTCTGCCGCGTCCATCAAGCCGGCCAGGGCGCGCCGCACCAAGCGGTAGCCCGTGAACAGCAATAAACCGGCAAACGCTAAGGCCAGGGCGCTGTCGAGCCAAACGATGCCCGTGAACCAGGCAACCGCCAAACCCACCACCAACCCGGCCGAGGTGTAGGCGTCGGACAGCAAGTGGTGCCCGTCTGCTTGGAGTGCAGACGAGTGGATGTTCTTGCCGTGGCGCAGCAACAAAAAACCCAAAAATCCGTTGGCAGCACCGGCCAAAGCCACCAAGAGTATGCCCAAGTCCAGTTGCTTCAACGCAGCGGGATACACGAGACCTTGCACGGACTCGTACACAATGCCCATCCCGGCCATGAAAATGAGTCCGCCTTCCACGCCGGCAGACAAAAATTCAATTTTTCCGTGGCCGTAGGGGTGGTTTAGGTCCCGCGGCCGTAGGGACCACCACAAGCTGTACAGGGCAAAGGCGCCCGCAAAAACATTCACAATGGACTCCAAGGCGTCGGACAAAATGGCGTGGGATCCGGTGCGCTCGTAGGCCCAGAACTTGATGCCCATGATGCCTATGCTCGCCACCAACAAGAGCGACGGCAGCCGCAAGGCCTGAATTTTATTTTGTTTGGTATCGGGTTCTTTCACAACAACAAGGTAAGCCGTTCCTTTGGGGCGTGAAACAAGAATCGCACGACTGGCTCGCCACACTGGCGGAGGTTTTGGAGGCAAATGCCAACCCGTTGCACTCCAGGGCCATGGCGGCCTACATGAAGGATTTGTTTCCGTTTTTGGGGCTGAAAAAACCCGAACGAACAGTACTTTGCAAGCCCTGGTTGGAACGCGGAAATCGGCCCGCTCGGGAGGATTTGCCGGAGGTGTGTTTTCAACTTTTCCAACGACCCGAACGCGAGTGGGCCTATGTGGCCCTTGAATTGCTGCGACTAGAACGCAAAACACTGGAATACAACGATCTAGAATGGTTGATGAAGCTTATTCGCACGCGTTCTTGGTGGGATTCTGTTGACATTCTGGCGTCGGACATGGTGGGCAGAACCCTGTTGCGCTACCCGGAGCGTTGGGAGGAATTCCTGGTACCGTTGATGGAATCGGAAAACGGTTGGGAGAACCGAACGGCCATGATTGCCCAGTTGCGTTGGAAAGAAGAAACCCACACGGAACTGCTGGAACAAGCCTTGGTGGCGCACTTAGAGTCTAAGTGGTTTTTTCACCGAAAGGCCATGGGTTGGGCCTTGCGGGAGTACCGGAAAACCAACCCGCACTGGGTGGATGACTTTTTGGACCGGTACGGGGAACAAATGAGCGGATTGAGCCGGCGCGAGGCGATGCGATAATCAGCCTCAGAACGCCCAAGACCGAGGGGGTGGCTACATGCAAAAAGCCGCCCAGAGGCGGCTTTTTGAGGTGGTCGGGATGACTGGATTCGAACCAGCGACCCCCACGTCCCGAACGTGGTACGCTACCAACTGCGCTACATCCCGTTCCCAAAAATTGGGGCTACAAAGATAAATAATTTGGTAAAAATGAAGCCGAATCCTCCAGTTTGGGTTGGGTTACGGGGGATTCCTGTTGCACGAAATGCGGAACCACCAAGAAAATTCCGCATTTCGTGCAATTGCCCCCGGCACGCGTTGCGAATTCGTCTCTTTTTCCTCATTTTTGGAATCCTAAAATCCAAAAAATGAGCTTTTTAATCGTTGAACAAACTACCTACGCCATCGGAACAACCGGGTGGTGGTCTGGATTGAGCATTGGTCTGGGCTACGCGGCCTTGGTGGTACTGGCGGCGCGCTTGCTGCGCGGCGATGACCGCGTTCGGTTTGAGCGCATTTGGGGCTTCGCAATCTTGGCGCTCATGATCTTCAAGCACGGCAATTTGCTGTACACCGGGCAGTGGAGTTCGCAGGACCACTTGGAAATGCAGCTGTGTGGATTCAGTCGGATTTTGGCCATTTTGTTGCTGGTGTTCCGCCAGTCGTGGGCTTTTTACCCCCTCTTCTTTTGGGGCATTGTGGGCGGATTGCACGCCTTTCTGACCCCCCAGTACACGGCGGGCTCCTCTCCCTTCATGTTTTGGGAATACAACCTGGCTCATGCGGGAATCATGATTGTACCCCTCTACCATTATTTTGTTCACGGTTTTGAAATCAAGCGCTGGACCTGGGCCAAAATGCTGGCCGTCAACATTGCGCTCATGGTACCTGTGGGTTTGATCAACAAAGCCACGGGCGCCAACTACATGTTCCTGTCCCAAAAACCCATCGCCAACAACCCGTTCATTGTGGGGGAGTGGCCCACGTACATCTTGGGATTCGTGGCTGCCGGGGCACTCCACTACGCCTTGTTGACCGTTTTTTTTGCCCGACGTTCCCGCCGAATCAAGGTTGAATCAAGTTCGGACCAACAGCACCGCCCGTAAACTGTTTGAACGGAGCAAAGGGTCCTGGGCGATGAAACATTTTTCATCGCCGATGGTTTTACAAGAAAGGTATTCACCAATGTTTCTGAGATTTGCTATCGCTGCCGTTGTTGCAGCACCGTCGCTATTGCTGGCTCAAACCAATTTCAGTGGGGGGATTTATTCCAACACCACGTGGACCAAGGCCAACTCCCCGTACATCCTCACGGGTTCCGTGGTGGTTTTTCCCGGCAAAACCCTCACCATTCAGCCGGGTGTGGTGGTGCAAATGCAGCCCAACCCCAACCTGCCAAACGACTACCGGTACCTGGAGGTTCGCGGAACATTGAACGCGTTGGGCACGGCGTTGGACCCCATTGTTTTTGAAGGACTCAACGCAGACACCAACGTAACGTGGAACGGAATCCGGGTGGTTCAGTCGCAGGGAGGAACCTTGCAAATGGACCGATTTGAACTCCGCAATGCTTGGAACGGAATCGAAGGCGAGCAAGACTCCAACCGATTGTACTGGAACAACTGTGTGTTTGAATACAACCACTACGCCATCCGAATTGGCTCTGCACTGGAACTCAACCAATGCCGTTTTTACAAGAACGAATATGCCGTGCTGGGCTCCAACACCACCGCTACGCCTTCTTTGGTGCGCAGTACCGTGTTTCGAAAGAACAACGTAGCATTCCAGGGATACCCCAATTTTTGGTTGGACCAATGCGTTTTGGACAGCAACCAAATGGGGTTTTACTTCAACACGGGGTACTGGTATATGCCCGCTAAATTCACCGGAAACACCTTTGCCCACAATTTTACTGCAGTTGCCACGCCACACCAGAGTCAATTCCGGGGCAATTTTTTCGACGGGAACACCTTCGGAATCACCGGTTGCGTGGACTGCAACCTAGACAGCAACTTGTTTACAAACAACGACGTCGGCGTTGGAATTTACGGGCAGTCGTGGTTTGCCAACAACCAGGTATTGGCCAACAAAACCGGCCTAGTTGTTGGGAAAGCGGCTTGGCCCGGATCTCCAGGAAACCCAACGGTGGTAGACAACCGGCTCTGCGGCAACCTGGACTACAACGTGGCCAACGGCGGTAATGCCAACTTGGATTTGGACGAAAACTGCTTCTGCCTCTCGGATTCCGCGGCCATCGACGCCAAGATCTTCGACGGCTACGACGACATCACCTTAGGCCTCATCAACTTCGCCGTGTACGACACTTCGTGTACCGTAGTTCAGAAGCGGGTGATTAAAGTGAATACGGCATCCTTCAACGAGTTGGAAACGCGTGTTGGGGCCTCGCCCAATCCGGCCGCCCAAGAAGTGCGCTTGGACGCCGTTGCAACCGAAGTCAAGGCAATGAGCGCCGACGGCCGTCTGTTTGTTTTGCCCAAGAAGGATGAAGAGGGTCTTCTGTGGTCTGTGGAACAACTGCCCGCGGGAATCTATCAACTGCTTGGCTACGACCGTTCGGGTTTGAAATTCCGAACCCGGTTGGCGGTGGTTCACTGAGCGGCAGTATCCCATCGGTACAACGTCATCTCGGTGATCAATTCCAAGGGCAAGGGCGCGTCGTGCGGAAATTGCACGGCTCCTTTAGAATGTTTCCAGCGGTCCAACCGATGTTCGAATGCCGCGATTCCTGCGCCCGTGGGGTAAAACCCAATGTGCCGTTCGTAGGCAGCGATGTACACCAAAACAGGCCCCTTGGGGCCTTTTCGAAAGGCAGGCATGCCGTAGGAGATGCATCGAACCAATTCCGGTGCCCGTTCCCCAACGGCAGACTCAATCGCCTCCCGAACGTCGGACAAACGCTTTTGAAGGTGGTCCGGAAGGCCAGACCAATAGGCATCGTGGTGGGCGTAATTCGGCAAAACCAATGCGTTTCACCCAAAGGTAAACGCTTAAAGCGTTTCCAAAAGCGGTTTGAGCGCTTCGTCCAGCTGATTTTGCCACTCCTCAGAAAGAAGCGCATCCGCAGATCGGTCAAAGTGAACCTTGAATTGGGGCAAGGCCGGCCCAGCAAAAACCTGTGCTCCGTGCCGCGGAAAGCGCTCCACCGCCGTTTGCAATACGGTCAATCCCCCCCGCGGACCCGGCGCGGTAGACGTAACCACAACAGGCTTACCGCCGAAGAACTTCAATTCCACGCGCGAGGCCCAGTCAAACAAATTCTTGAACCCTGCGGTATAGGAACCGTTGTATTCGGCCAGCGATACCACCACCAAATCTGCGCTTAAAAGGTCCGCCACGAAGCGATGAGCGGCCTCTGGGATTCCGATTTCTTCCTCACGCTCCACCGTATACAGGGGAAGGTCGTAGTGGTTCAAGTCCAGCGAGTGAACCACCGCTTCAGCCGGTACGGCATTTGCGATTCGCTGCCCCACAAACTGGGCCCATTGACGGTTGATGGAGGTGCGGCTGTAAGAGGCGCCAAAGCTGACGATTTTCATGCAAGTTAGTTTGTGTTTGCAACGCCGGAAGCCGCCAATTGTTCTGCCCAATGTTGGCGTTGACAAATAGAGACCTCTACAATCCTATGTCAAGCTTTCTGGGCTTGCCCGGCGCTTTACGTAATTTTTGAGAACAGGCCTTTTCGTGGACCAATAGGCGCTTCACAAATTCATACAAATTCATACAAATTCATAAAAACGAACACTAGAAATCAGTTAGTTAAAGAAATACCTATCCTATAACGAACACGATGACGAAAATTTTCCGTACAATTTTTCTAAAGTTATTTGTATTTACCAATAACCTCGTTCGCTCGTTCACGCGAGGAGCACTTGTCCCTTGTTTGGCACGATTGTCAAACAAGGGATTGCTAAAATTGAATATGGTCATTTTTTTAATAGGATTATTCAACCAAAAAGACCGGCACCAAAGTTTGCAGAGCAAGCTGGTAGCGTTCTTGGCTAAAGGACATTCTTCGGTTGACTGTACCACCGATGTCCGGGATGCGTTGAATCAGTACGAGTCCCTTTTAGTTGCGGTAGATAGGAAGCAACACAAGTTTCAACTGCGGTGGAGCGATAAATTGGCACTTGCCCAGTTCAGCAGAAGTGCCAAAAACGAGGTTGAGGGTCGCTCCTTGCGGTACAGTGCCAATTACATTGAACTGCGCAATCGGTGTTTGCGCGGTCAAGCGAATCGTCCCGATGAGTCTTTGAAAAAAGAGTTATGAGTTCATTGGAGGTTTTTTTCATAGACCTGAGTAAAATCTTTATTGTTTTAGCCCTTGTGGCTGCCGTGTTGGCAATGCTACTACATGAGCCCAAGTCTTCGTTATGGCAGCGTGGAACATTTGCATTGGGAATCCTTGGCGTGGCAGGATATTTGACCCTCTTGAATGGGACGCTCAACGGTAACGTTGAGCGCTTGTCGTGGATATATTCTTGGATAGCGGGCCTGTTGTTTGCCGCTCCCCCGGCGTTGTGGTTTTCGTTGCGCGGTAAAGACCGTTGGTCCGTCGGCTTGTGGGTCGCGCATTTTCTTCCTGCCCTTGTGGCGTTGTTTGTGCGAACAAGTCGTTTTGTTTTGGAGCCGTCCATGATGCGTCAAGATATCCTGTCCTCCATCGCATATGAATTGACTTATCCAGGAAACCTGCTGTACGTCAAAACCTACGTTGTTTATTTCATGACGTTCGTGTCTGCTTTGTATTATTTACTGTTGTCAAAATTTACTCAATCAAGCAAAGTTGCGCGGACGTTTTTGGGCTTGTTGACGGTACTCTCCTTCACTCTGTTTTATCCCTATTTATTGGGAGATTTTTGGGAAACCTGGAGGCCCTTTCATCGGGGTTTGACGGTGTTTTTTGAAACCGTGGTTTTGGCGTACACCTTCTACATAATTGTGGAGCGGTACCGAGGAATGTACCATGTCGAGCAAGAACTCAACGCAGAAACGTCACCCAATTTGTTAACGAACGATGCCTTTGGTCTTTATTTGGAACAAATCTCGTTTGTGGAGAAGCGCTTTCTCCGGGAAGACTATACCATGGACTTATTGGTATCGGACAGTGGATTTAGCGCGGCTGCTTGGCGAACCTACTTCAAATCCAAAAACACCACCTTCCTAGTGGTCAAAAAGCGCATGCGTATTGACCACGCCACGCAACTCATCATTGATGGGTATTTGGACCACCACACCGTGGAGGCACTGACCTCAGAAATAGGATACGCGAGCCGCAGTACGTTTTACACGGCCTTTCAGGAAATCAAAGGCAAACCGTTTCCGCAGTATTTGCAAGAATTGCGCAATTCGTAACGGGTTCGCCGTAAAAATACCCGCCTTTGGGGAGGTGTCGTTCCCCGCGTTTTCCTTATTTTCGTTGGGATGCACCCGCCCCAACCTACACCCGTAGCGCCCCCTTTTGCCAGTTCGTACACCCCGGGCTTTCCGGAGTTGATTCATCGGCTCGGCGGAACCTTGGGCGTTACCACATACCAAGCGGGAAAATTGATCCTCCTCAGTGCGCCGGAGCCCAACCGATTGGTTCAGCTGCCCCGGTCGCTTGAGAAACCCATGGGGATGGCCGTGCATCCGGACGGTCGTCGGCTCGCCGTGGCCTGCCGCAACAGCATCCAAACGTTTGCCAATGCCCCGGAATTGGCGGCTAATTACCCCAAAAATCCGCAGACGTACGACGCCCTCTTTTTGCCCCGCGCCACCTTCCACACCGGCCCCATGGATTGGCACGATTTGGCCTGGACCGACGAAGGACTTTTTGGCGTGAACACCTTGTTTTCGTGCCTTGCGCGCATCGACGATCAGCACCATTTTACCCCCGTTTGGACCCCACCCTGCGTTGCAGAGTTGGCCGGCGAAGATCGCTGCCACCTGAACGGTTTGGCCGTCCGGGAAGGGGAATTGGCCTTCGCCACCGCCTTCAACAAAGGAGACAGCGCTAAAAGTTGGCGTACGGAGCTCTTGGGAGCAGGGGTAGTTTGGGACGTTGCGTCCAGTGAAGTGGTTTCCAGCGGTTTGTCCATGCCACACTCCCCCCGCTGGCACAACCACCAATTGTGGGTGCTGCAGTCCGCCACCGGACAGTTGGGAACCGTCGATTTAGCGACGGGGGACTTCCACGAGTGCATTCGTCTGGATCGTTTTGTGCGCGGCCTAACGTTGGTGGACCGCTACGCGTTTGTGGGCTACTCCAAAGCCCGAACGCAGTCCAGCAGTTTTGCGCACATGAATCTAAAGACGGTGGACCAATGCGGCATCGTCGCCGTGGATTTGCAAACACAGCAGGTGGTGGGCGAAATGCAGTGGGTCACCAGTGTAGACGAGTTGTTTGAGGTGCACTGGTTGACGGCGGGAAAACGCGTCAACCTGATTACGGCAGCCTCCGAAGAGCACCATTTTGGCGTTACAACCCCGGAAGCAACCTTTTGGGCGGCTGCTGCATCTCATCATTAATCTTGTCGTTTAAAAGATCTTCAAATCATTAATCCATATTCCATGAAACAACTGATCCCCTTCGCGCGCAAGCGCCGTCAATGGATGCGCGCCTGGGCCTCTGCGCACCGCGCCGTCGGTGCCGAGCGTGCCCGTTTTTTGCGGAAGCTGCGCCGTCTGGCTCATACCTTCCGCGCGGCGTTCACCGTGCCCCAGTGGGCGCGCGTAACCGCCGCCCTCGCCGCCCTGGCACTGGCTCCCAATGCGGCTGAAGCTCAGGTTTTTGCGGCACCCAACAACGCAGCCTTTGGCCTCAATGCCCTCTCCGCAAACACCTTGGTACTGCCCTCCTTCGTGGATATGGACAACGACGGAGATTTGGACCTGATGGCCTGCGACCTATACGGTTCGGGGGCGTATTTTGTTCCCAATACCGGTACGGCAGCGGTTCCTGCCTTTGGCCTTCCCCAGCCGTCCCCCTTTGGCTTGTCGGACACCTCCATGTTTTATTCGGGATTTTCGGATTTGGACAACGACGGAGATACCGACGTGTTGGCCTATAAGTTCGATTACTACGGGACCGGCAACGGCTTTTACTACTACCAGAATACGGGCAGCGCAACGGCTCCTGTGTTTGGAACGCCCGCGTACAATCCCTTTGGTTTGAACGGAACACTGCCCACGACGCTTTTGTCCGTCGGACGTTTCGCAGATATGGACAACGACGGCGACGACGACTACTTGGCCATGAACTTTTACACCACCGGATTCCGGTACTACCAAAACACCGGTACGGCCACGTCGCCTCAATTTGCGGCGCCCGTCTTCAACCCGTTTGGATTGACCACCGCAGGTTTGGGTGACGTTTCGTTTGTTGAAGTCGGAGACATCGATTTGGACGGCGATTTGGACGTCATTGCGGGTGAGTACGACTACGGAAATTGGAACGTCTACATCAACGGCGGCACGGCCGCTGCACCTTCGTTTCCCGCGCCCTTGGTCAACCCGTTTGGCCTGACCGGTGGTGGTGAGTTCCCGTTGTCGGACTTGGTTGATTTGGACGACGACGGCGATTTGGACCTGTTTGCCTTCAACTACAACGGCGACGCCAAGTACTACCAAAACAACGACCCCAGCGCCAGCGTGGACGAGGTCACGACCTTGGTGGGCCTAGCCCCCAACCCGGCCAAGGACCGCTTTTCGGTGGACCTGGGCACTGCCACAAATTGGTCTGTAGTGGTTTTGAATACCGCCGGCCAGGAAGTTTTCCGGACGGAATTGCGCGGCGAATCTCGTTTGGACGTGGCGGCGAGCCAATGGCCTGCCGGCCTGTACACGGTTCGGGCACAGTCCGACGCCGGTGTGCAAACGGGCTCGGTGGTCATTCAACCCTAAACCGTTTCTGAGGCCGCCCGTGGCGGCGGATGGGACAACCCCCCGCGGCGGAGCCGCGGGGGGTTTTTTGTGCCTGCGAGCCAATTTCGGTACCTTGGATGCATGAATCCAGAAGAATGGCTGCAGTACCGCAGTGTGGTGGTAGCGTGGGCTGAAAATACCGTTCCCACGTTGGTGGGCGCAGCCTTGTTGGGGTGGGTCGGATGGTGGGCCATCGGGAAGGCCAACAAGGCCTTGATGAAGACCATGGGCCTGCGTCGGGTAGATCCGGGGTTGATCACTTTTTTGAGTACGTTGTTTGTGCTGGGCACACGTGCGTTGTTGTTCATTACGGTGGCGGGCCAACTGGGTTTTCCAACCACGTCCTTGGCGGCGGTGGTGGGCGCCGTGGGTTTGGCCGTGGGCTTTGCGCTGCAAGGGTCCTTGGCCAATTTGGCCGGAGGGGTATTGATTCTGTTGTTCAAACCGTATCGGGTGGGGGATCGCATCACGGCCAACGGATACTGCGGCGTCGTGAAGGAAATTCAAATTTTCAATACGGTATTGGCCTTGGATAGCGGGGCCCAGGCCTTGTTGCCCAACGGTCCGGTGGCCAATACGGTGGTGGTGAACCACAGCGCCCACGAGCCAGTAACGCGTGCGTGGAAGTTGAGCATTCCCAAGTCTTCACCGTGGGAAGAGGTGCGGGAGCAACTGGAAGCCCAAGCCCAAGAGGCGTCGGCCCGCATGGAGTTTCAGTTGGTGGGGTGGAGTGCCGCTCAATGGAATGTGCGCGCGCAAACGTTGGGAGCCGTGTCCGATGCCGCCTTGGAGCAGTGGTGGCTGGCTTTGGCTCGTTGGGAAGGAAGTTCCGCGGAGGAGATCCTGGGCTAGGCGTACTTTTGAGCACTAATTGAACGCTACCATGCCTCTTTTTCGTTCGTTTTTACGCTTTTTCGCAGCTTTTACCGTCCTCTTTGGGGCTTCCTCGTTGCACGCCCAAACCACCCAACGCGTGCTCTTTTTGGGCAATAGTTATACGGCGGCGAACAATTTGCCCCAGCTTTTTGCTTCGGTAGCAGCGTCGGCCGGAGATGCGGCGGTGGTGGACGCCAACACGCCCGGCGGGTTCACGCTGCAAGGGCATACCACCAACGCGGCCAGTCAGCAAAAGTTAAAAGCTGGCGGTCCTTGGGATTTTGTGGTGCTGCAGGAGCAAAGTCAACTGCCCTCGTTTCCGCCCACCCAGGTAGCTACATCCGTTTTTCCTTTTGCTAAAGCCCTGGTAGATAGCACGGTGGCCTTTCATCCGTGCGCCGAGGTGGTTTTTTACCGCACGTGGGGCCGCAAGTTTGGCGACGCGGGCAACTGCGCCAACTGGCCTCCCGTATGCACCTACGCGGGCATGGACAGCCTCTTGGCCCTTCGCTACCAGCAAATGGCAGATTCCAACCGGGCTTGGGTGTCCCCCGTGGGCGAGGTGTGGCGTTATTTGCGCCAAACGCAGCCCAATCTGGAGCTCTACGATTCCGACGGCAGCCATCCCTCCCTCCTGGGAAGCTACGCAGCAGCCGTTTGTTTTTACTCCACATTGTTTCAGAAATCGGCCACTTTGGTGAAGACCGACGCGGGCCTCAATCCAGCATCCGCGGCGGCCGTTCGCGCGGCCGTGAATGCGGTGGTTTTTGACAGTCTTCCCCGGTGGAACGTGGGCCAATGGGGCGCAGAGGCGGCCTTTGCCGCACAAGTATCCGGCCAAACGGTTCAATTCTTCCAGCAGTCGCTGGACGCACAATCCTACGAATGGAGTTTTGGCGACGGCACCACGTCTACCGCCATCTCGCCCGCACACACGTATTCCGCTAATGGATCCTACAGCGTAGTTCTTAGGGCCATTGGATGCGCCACCGAAGACACGGCGTACGCCACCGTTGTGGTAGGTGGAATGGGGTCGGTAGAACCAGAATCCCGGCACGCCACCTTTTGGCCCAATCCCGCCCGTGATCGAGTGGAATGGGTTCCAACTACCGGATGGGTTGACGTTCTGGATGCCGTCGGACGTTGTGTGACCCGCTGGCCCGCCGAGCACGGCGAAGCGGAAGTCCAATTTTTGGCTCCAGGGCTGTATTCCCTGCGCACCGGGGACGGGGTGGTTTGTCGATGGGTGAGGATCCGCTGATGGCGTAGGCGCACCGCGCCGATCAGCCCTGTGCTCCCTGCTTTTTCTGGGTGCGCAGCGCCAACCAAGCCATGGGGAAGTAGGCCAGCGTCAAATCCAGCATTTCCATCCAAAGCGGTGCCGGGAGCATGACCACCATTTGTAGCCCGCCCAGAAAGAAGAGTCCGGCAAAGAAGTATGCGCTGAAAACCGGCCACAGGCCCCACCGGGCCACAATCAAGGCGGCCACCAAGGTGCCCGCGGCGTGCGCCAGAACTGGAATTAGCAACTGTACGGTCGTGTAGGTGGGAAGGGCCGCTTCCAGGCCGGCCATCGTTTTCAAATCAAACTGCGGATCCACCGGCCACAGCGCACTTCCGGCTTGCACAATACCCATGTTGGTGATTCCGCCCACAAAAAGGGCCAGCAAACCCACGGCTACGGCACCCAGAATTTGTTTCCAATTTTCCATGGGGGAAAGGTACCGAAAAGTCTTTTGAGCCGCTGCGTTTTCGGTGTTCGGACCTCTGCAAAAGGAGCAGGTTACAAATCACGTTTTTACCTTTGCCGCATGAAATTGCACGTCACCACCACCGTCCGCGCCACTCCGGATCAAGCTTGGGAGCGCCTGTTTGGAGCCAACCACTTGATTAACTGGTACTTTGCCCACGAAAGTTGGTGCTGTCCGTCGGCGGAATTTAGCCCCATCGCGGGCGGCACGTTTTCCATTCGGATGGAAGCGCGCGACGGATCCTTTGGTTTTGATTTTGCCGGACGCATTGTGGAAGCGGAATTTCCTGTGCGGTTGGTGGCGGAATTGGGCGACGGCCGTGCGATGGAGTTTCAATTGACTCCCGTGGAGGAGGGATGTCGGGTAGACGAATGGTTTGAGCCGGAGTCTGAAAACTCCCACGAGCTGCAGCAGGGCGGATGGCAAGCCATCTTGAATCAGTTCCAAACGTATTCGGACGGTTTGCCCGCCTAACGGTGCGCCCGTGGGCTCAAGCGACGTTCAACTTTTTGGCATAGGTTCGCTGCACCACTCCGTTGGGGTAGTGGGTAGTGGCTTCCAGCGTAAAGTCAGACAACCTGTTCGGGTGATCCAGCAACGAAATGCCGTTCCCAAGGAGCACCGGAACGGTGGTGATGATCCAGCGGTCTACCAATCCAGCTTGTAATATTTGATGGAGTAATTCAGCGCCACCGTCGCAGTAAAGGTCCTTTCCGGGGCGTTGTAATTCCGCCTTAACCCACTCCACGGGGTTGGTTGAGGCCCAGAGCCGACGCCCGTTATTTGGCCAGTGACCCGTCCTCACTGCACGCGATGAAGCTGGTAACTAACCGCATGAATTACAAGGACTTTCCTTGCTGCTCCAGGAACTTTCGGAGAAACTCAATTTCTTCCTCCAAGTGGTCAATCATCCTTTGGTATGCCCCTTTTTGTTCTGAATTCTGATTGATCACCATGTTCGACGCCGCTTGTCCGCCTTGTTGATTCGAGTTGTTTTGAATCATGGAAGAGGTCTCCCCAATGAGGGTCATGAGGTCGACGTCCAGAATTTTGGCCAGTTCCTTCAAGCGCCCCAGGGTAGCGCCGTCGGGCTTTTTTTCCAAATTGGAATAGGACTGCTGCGTGATGCCCAGTTTGAGCGCAACGAACTCCTGGCTGAAGCCGCGCGCCTGGCGGGTTGAGCGGATGGTGTCTCCAGAAGTGGGGTTCATTACAATTGTTGTTGGTGAATTACAAATATATATCTTTTGATACAATTATAGGTCATTTGATACAAAAACAAGGACATTTTCACGTTTGTCCGAGATGAGTCTTTGGGACAAGGAGGAATAGACCCCCTCAATGCCCGATTGAGGCGCTCGATGCCGTACCTTGTAGAGAGCGGATAATTTTGAATGCTCATTCACCCGCATTAACCCTTGTTGTTATGAAACACACGTTTACCATTCTGGGCCTCCTGGTCACCGTAGCGGTGGCCGGCCAGAAGACCAAGACCGCCAAACCGGCCAAGGAAACCAAACCGGCGGCCGAATGCCCGGTGGTGCACCCCACGGCTGCAGCTGGTGCTGCGTCGGGCAAACCCATGGCGTCCAACGGCACCACCAACAAAGATTGGTGGCCCAACCAGCTGGATTTGACTGTTTTGCGTCAGAATTCAGCCTTGTCCAACCCCATGGGGGCAGACTTTGACTACGGTAAAGCTTTCCAATCCGTTGATTACCAAGCGTTGAAGAACGACATCCGCGCCGTTTTGACCAGCAACCAAGACTGGTGGCCTGCGGATTTTGGCAACTACGGTCCCCTCTTCATCCGCATGGCGTGGCACAGCGCCGGAACCTACCGCACCGGAGACGGTCGGGGTGGATCCACGGCAGGCCAACAGCGTTTTGCTCCGTTGAACAGCTGGCCGGACAACGGCAACTTGGACAAAGCGCGCCGCTTGTTGTGGCCCATCAAACAGAAGTACGGCAACCAAATTTCTTGGGCGGACTTGATGGTCTTGGCGGGCAACGTGGCGTTGGAGTCCATGGGCTTCCAAACGTTTGGCTTCGCCGGCGGTCGTGCCGACGTGTGGGAGCCGGAAACGGATGTTTACTGGGGAAAAGAGTCCAAGTGGCTGGAAGACAAGCGCTACTCAGACGGTCGCAAGTTGGAAGATCCTTTGGCCGCCGTACAGATGGGTTTGATCTACGTCAATCCGGAAGGACCCAACGGAAACCCTGATCCGGTATTGGCTGCTAAGGACATCCGCGAAACGTTTGGCCGCATGGGCATGAACGACGAAGAAACCGTCGCGTTGATTGCGGGCGGACACACCTTGGGCAAGACCCACGGAGCAGGCCCAGCGTCGCACGTCGGCCCAGAACCCGAAGCAGCACCCATTGAGGCACAGGGCTTTGGCTGGTTGAGCAGCTACAAATCCGGCAAGGGCAAGGACGCCATCACCTCCGGTTTGGAAGTGACTTGGACGGCCACCCCAACGAAGTGGAACAATCAGTACTTCACCATTCTGTTTGGCCACGAGTGGGAATTGACCAAGAGCCCCGCCGGCGCCCACCAGTGGGTTGCGAAGGACGGCGACGCCATCATTCCGGACGCTTTTGACCCCAACGTGAAGCACAAGCCCACGATGTTGACCACGGACTTGTCTTTGCGCTTTGACCCCGAATACGAAAAGATTTCGCGTCGGTTCCTAGAGGATCCCAAGGCGTTTGACGCTGCCTTTGCCCGCGCGTGGTTCAAATTGACGCACCGCGACATGGGTCCCAAGTCCTTGTACCTCGGACCGGAAGCGCCCAAGGAAGACCTCATTTGGCAAGACCCCATCCCCGCGTTGAACCATCCGGTGGTGGACGCTGCAGACATCGCAGCTTTGAAGAAAACCATTTTGGCTTCTGGTTTGACTACCTCTGAGTTGGTTTCCACGGCGTGGGCTTCGGCTTCCACGTTCCGCGGATCGGACCGCAGAGGCGGTGCCAACGGCGCGCGCATTCAACTGGAGCCCATGCGCTCTTGGGCGGCCAATAACCCCGCTCAGTTGGAGAAGGTCTTGGCGTTGTATACCAAGATCCAGAAGGACTTCAACGCCAAGTCCGGTGCCAAGAAGATTTCCCTAGCTGACTTGATCGTCTTGGGCGGTTCTGCGGCGGTTGAAAAGGCTGCTGCGGACGCTGGTTCTCCCGTTGTTGTTCCGTTTACTCCCGGACGTATGGACGCTCTGGCGTCGCAAACGGATGCCAAGAGCATAGCCGTATTGGAGCCCCAGGCTGACGGTTTCCGCAACTACGCACCCAAATCCTACACGGTTCCTACGGAAGTATTGCTGGTGGACAAGGCGCAATTGTTGACGCTTACGGCACCGGAAATGACGGTACTCGTGGGCGGCATGCGCGCCCTGAATGCGAACTTCGACGGTTCCAAGCACGGGGTGTTGACGTCTCGCCCGGGTGCACTGTCCAACGATTTCTTCGTGAATCTTTTGGACATGAGCACCGAATGGAAGGCTGCCGACGCCACGCAAGAAGTGTTTGAAGGTCGCGACCGCAAGACGGGTGCCGTGAAGTGGACCGCCACCCGCGCGGACCTGATCTTCGGCTCCAATTCCGAATTGCGCGCCCTGGCGGAGGTGTACGCCACCAACGACGCCAAGCAGAAGTTCGTTCAGGACTTTGTAGCTGCGTGGACCAAGGTGATGAACCTGGACCGTTTTGACGTGAAGAAGTAATTCGTTCCGCGATTGCGGCACCGGTGCTGGAAAGGGCGCTCCGCAAGGGGCGCCCTTTTTTAGCATAAAATAGTGCGAGCGTATCGCTACAGGAGCTCTTTGCGAGGGCCTGTGCGATTAGCGGCCATCATCGATCGTTAAATCCTACAACGTAGCCCAGGAGACCCGCCGCCAGGCCCAAATGAACCACGGTTGTAATTTTCCGCCAAAGCGGAAGGTCCCGCCACCGCACATCGGTTTTGGGCAACAACACAACGCCCAATGACAAGGTGAAGGATGCCATGAGGTAATTCTCTTGGCGAAACAATCCCGCAGACAGGGCAATGCTTCCTGCGTAGGCCATCCAGTTGATCAGTGGGGAGTTCATGGGCGGTGTTTCAGTCTGCCGTGGGTATGGGAAAGTGAATTTCCTCGTACGCACGGACGGTGTCCAGCATGGTGCGCAAAAGATTCCCGTCCGATGATTCTGGAATAGGATTTGCGTCCAACAGCAATTCAATGCGGCTAAGGACGTCTTCGTAGTGTTTAGGGCTTTTAATGGGCGTGATTTCCATAAAGGAAAGTTATAAATTTAGGGAAACTTTGGTTATAAGCCCCCTGCAACTCTACCGTTTCCCCCGACTCCCCCCGCGGTTGGGCTTCGCGGAGCCCCCGCGTCCCGCGGGTTTGCTGCCCGCAGAGCGGTTGCCAAAAGAGGGCTTCGCTCCGGATTTCCCCCCAGGTCTGGCACTGGCACCTGGCTTTGCGCCGGCACCCGGCTTGGAGCCTCCGCCCTTTTTTGGGGCGGGTATGCCCCCCGCCTTAACCGCAGGCTTCGTGCTGGGCTTCTTTCCTTTTGCGGCGGCGGGCGCATCGGAGGAGTCGTTGGCCACGGCGGCGTACAAGTACTCCACCTCCTCCGTGGTGAGGTCGCGCCATTCGCCCAGCGGCAGCTTGCCCAAGGTGATGTTCATGATCCGCACGCGCTCCAGCTTTTTAACCTCAAGTCCCACAAATTCGGCCATACGTCGGATTTGTCGGTTTAGGCCCTGGATCAGGGTAATGCGGAAGACGTTTGGTGCCTCCTGAACGATTTTGCACTTTTTGGTGGTGGTGCCCAGCATGGGCACGCCCTGGGACATGGTTTTTAGGGCCTGCTCCGTCAGCGGCTTGTTCACGGTCACCACGTACTCTTTTTCGTGTCGGTTGCCGGCCCGCAGGATCTTGTTGACGATGTCCCCGTCGTTCGTCAAGAAAATCAGCCCTTGGGAGTCCTTATCGAGCCGACCAATGGGAAAAATGCGTTCGCTGTGGTGCACAAAGTCCACAATGTTGTCCGCCACGCTGGATTCTGTGGTGCTGGTGATGCCCGTCGGTTTGTTCAACGCAATGAACACCAGGCGGTCCTCCGGCACGGGCTCCAGCACGTGGCCGTTGACCATCACGATTTGGCCGGGGTACACGGTGTCGCCTACTTGGGCGCGTCGGTTGTTGATTTTGACCCGACCGTCCTCAATGTACAAGTCCGCCTGACGTCGGCTGCAGTAGCCGCTTTCGCCAATGAACTTGTTCAGCCGGATGCCTCGTTTTTGGTGCATGCGCAAAGGTAGCAACCGCAGCGGGGCGGTAGGGGGGTTAGAGGAGGGTCTGAACTATTTCACAATCCACCCCCAAAACTTCTGGTGCAGTTTGGGAATGAAAATGCCCATCAAAGGAACCAGTAGTGCGGTGAATATCAGGGTCTTAAGCAGTTGGTGCAGGTCCTGTACTAAGGGAAACACCACGGCGAACATGAGGTTGATGACCGGATAGACGAACAACCAACTGATGAGGAACATTTTCCATTTTTTGGGCGGGCGGGGGTCGTTGGTGTTCATGGGTGAGGTGTAGGGGAATTTAGGAGTCAAAGAAACGTGTGGTTTTCCGCGCAATCGAGGTCTGCGCGTAAAGGAAGGTTACGGCTCAATGCGCAGCTGGTGCGCGTCGAGCAGGCCGGGAAGACCAGACAAAGTGAACCGGGCGCCGGTGAGTTTGTTGCGTTGGGGATCCATGGAAAAGCCGTCGGCAGTGCGCAGGTCTGCGCGTTCCAAAACGGTGTGGTCAAACGTTGCTCGGGTCAGGTTGGTGTCCGAAAAGTTGGCCTCCGTCAGGTCTGCTTCGGTGAAATCAGCCTCCACCAGAGAGGAACCGTCGAACCGTGTTTTTTTCAAACGCATTTGGTACCAAGAGGTGTGGTCCAGGGTGCAGTTGCGGAACGATAGGGCCAGCCCAATGGGGTTGACGTGCTCCCAGCGCAGGCCCAGGAGTTTGCAGCGTTCGAATTGGACGTCTTGGAACGAAGTGCGGTGCAGAATCGCCAAGGACGCATTGCAGTCCCGGAAGGTGCAGTCTGCGAATTGGCTTCCGCTCCAGTCCACGCGCTCCAGGTTGCAGCCCACAAAGGTGCAGCCTTCGTACTCGCCGGCGGCCCAGGAAACCTCTGTGAAGTCTTGGTTTTCAAAGGTTTGATCGGCAAAATAGGAAGCTGCGGCCATGATGTAAAGGTAGGTTTTTTGCGGCGCGTGCGCATTCCGCGTGCGGTGCGCACGGAGTAGACGCGCGGCGCGCATGCGGCATTGAGCGAGCATCCACGCAGCCAAAAAACACTACATTTGGTTGTAGTTTCCTGGTTTATGACGTTCCGATTTGTCGCCTTGTTTGGGTTCTGTTTTCTGCTGATGAGCGCCCCCGCGGGTGCACAGTCGGTAACGGTTTACACCCCACGGGTTGAGCCGCCCATCGATTTTTCCTATGCCACCCCAAAGCAGTGGAATAGGGCGATGTATGCAGATTACTTTTGGAATAAGCGCGATCAGTGGTTCCAGTATCTGGGGAAGTCCAAATGGATCTACGTGCGTATGCCGAAAAGGCAGCAAGTGTTGGCCGACAGCGCAGAAAGTTTGCGGGGCCCGTACACCGAGTCTGTGGGTTGCAGCTGGTACTGCAGCGGTGGGCCGGATTCGGTTTATACATCAGCCGCAGGGGTTGGGGCCAATCGATCGAAATCGACCCGTGCGGCCGTGCATGCCCACGATTTTTCGCTGCTGCAGTCTTGGCAGGCCCAGGCGGCAAGCGGGCAGTTGTTCGCTCCGGACGAAGAATTGGTCTTTAGCTTTCGAGCGAAATCTCCGCGCGTCGATGAAATCAAAATTTGGAACGGCAACCACCGCACCTCAGAACTTTGGCAGGCCAGCACGCGAGTGAAAACGTTAGAACTGAGCTACGACGGCACCCCCGTAGCGGTGTTGGCCCTGGAAGACGTGCGCGGCAGGCAGTCTTTCAAACTGGGACCGTTTCCCGCCGAAATCAGCCCCCAAACGTTTCGACTGTCCGTCAAAATCACCTCCGTTTATCCGGGCGCGGCGGGCACCCCCGCGGAATTTGCGGAAATCAACTTCGACGGGTTGGACGTCCATTGTTTTGGCCCGGAAACGCCGATTGCCCTGGCCAACGGCACCTCCAAACGAATCGACCGCATCGTTCCCGGTGACACGGTGCAAACGTTTAACTTCCGCACGGGACAACTGGAACCCGCGCGGGTCAGCCGCTTGGTTGCTGCGGTCCACGCCCACCTCCTGCGCCTGCACTTTGAAGACCGCACGGTGGTGGCCACGGACGACCACCCTTTTTGGACGGAATCCGGCGCGTGGGCATCGTACAATCCACTCAAATCCAATACCTTATACGTTCAAGGAACTCCCGTTCGCGCCCTCACCCCGGGAGACCGAATCTTCCTTCCGGAGGAGAATCGCTACGTGGAATGGTGCGGCGCGGAGCAGCTAAACGGTGCCCAAACCACCTATACGTTGGAGTTGGAGAACGGTCAGTCGTTCCTGGCCAACGGCCTGCTGGTGCAGACGGAGGCGGTTCTTCAGCCGTAAGGAGTAAACGCCTCCTTCGCACAAGCGTTGCCCTCGTGGGGATTCAGCGCAGGTAGCTACTCAGAAGTGTCTTTTCAATGCCGTCCCGCAACGCAGGATCAACCTTGTATTGATCTGCATAAGTGCGCCATCGGCCAACCACTTGATCGACGGTGTCGACGATTTCACGGGCTCCTTTGATGTTCATTTTTCGCGCAACTTCCAGGAAGTCCGCGTGTTCTATCCGATCCCTTTTTCCATTGATGCTTAAGCAATGCTTGCTTACCCACGTACTGGACGGGCGGTAAGCATGGCAAACGTCGTAGGCTGGCGACAGGGACCACGCACCGCTTGGGCTCATGGTGAAGCCAAAATTCTTGGTGTGGTCGTCGCAATTGCGCGCCAGAACATTGAAAACCATTCTTTTAAATAGTTGCACCGCTTGCGGGTAGGGCAATACCAAGAGTCTCATGGTTTCAAACAAATCTTCGTAGGAGTAAACCCCCACGTCCTTGAAGTCGTAATGACGCAGAGCGCAAAAAGACTGGGTGTGTATTTTGCCCTTTCCCCCCACGCGGTCAAATCTTTTCGTCATGAAATGCGCGCGTCCATTTTCTTCCAGCAGCGAACTCTCCATCATCTCAATCCCAGCATCCAGCGCCATTTGGTAGTAGGCCATTTCAACCCGACCGTACCCGTTGGAGACCCCAAACTGCTCGTCCTGAACGCCGTCGAATTTAATCAAGTAGTGTTTAAATCCGTTAGGAGCATCGGCTTGTCCGCTGCGAATCTCCTGGGTTTCTGGGTTGTAGGCAATGATGCCCTTGGCCCGCGCGCCGCCTGCGGAAGTTCCAATTTTGAAGAGCGCGAGAAGTGCTTTTTCTTGGTCCGGTTCCAGCGGGGTTGTAAATGCTTGTCTTCCGGCCAGAATTCTGGACGACGCGTCAATCAAATCCTCCAGTTCCAACTTTACGGCCGTACCCCGTTCGGCGGGAACGGCAGGCTCAAACGTGAGGGCGCCCATGCCGCGTTCGCCAATGAAACACAAGGTTTCTATGGGATTGAGGCTGTTGGCCGGTCGGTTGTTCTTGACCAGCCATTGATTGATGACCGCATTGCCGTATTGATCTGGAAGGACGTCCGCGAGCATTCCGGGCAGCCCTTTGAAGGTAGTGTTGTTGCGGAGTTCCGGGAATCGGTACGTTCTGGACGCATCGGGTAGGGTGATGGGGGATAGGTTCAGCCCCGTGGAGGCAAATTCAGGATCGTACTCAAAAGTGGCTGTTCCGTCCTCTTCGTTCCAAGCAACGGCACCTACTCGTTGCCCCCAGATTTTAACAAAAGCCGCGCGGATCATCACCATTCTGATTTTTGAACGGAATCCGTGGATTGGGAGCCCCGGGCCCGACGCCTTTCGTTCTGTTCCAATTGGGCCAATTGCAGGGGACTTAGTTCCTGCACCACTTTGAGGTTTTTGAAAACGTGCAATTCGTCCAAGGTCCGCAGGACTTGAATCAACGTGACCAGGGTGCTTCGCTTCCCCAACTCCAGATCACGAACGGTAGTTCGGTGCACCCCCGCGTGCTCCCCCAATTGCGCCTGGGTCCAGTCTTTTTCCAGCCGAGCAGATCGTACAAACGTTCCGATGGCCTTAATGATGGAATCGTCGGTCATTCGGTTCAATTCCAAGGCGGAAAATTCCTTCATAAAACCCAAAATTGCTGGTTAATGATGTAAATATACATCAAAACTCTTTATTATGTGGTTCGCAATTGGGATCTATTTGATGCGAAAAAACATCATAACAAATAAAACAAACGTTTAATGATGCATAAAAACATCATTGATTCCGTCTGGAACGAATACTACCAACGTCTCCAGGGTGTTATAGCCCAGAAAAGCCCAGTTCTTGAGCTATAAACAAACCCGTTATAGCCCAAAAGACTCCCAGCAGGCAGCCAAAACCAGCGCGCTCCGGCCAACGAGTACCCGCCAGTGCCTCAATCCATTTTGCTCACGCGCTCCACGCGCACGGTCTCGCCCAGCTGAATTTTAGCCCAGTACAGGCCCGCGGGAAGATGCGTGGCGTCCAAGCGAACCGGGCCTTCGCCTTCGGCCGTGGCGCACGGCTTTCCGTTCAAATCCAGCAGGTCCACGCGCATGGGGACGCCCGCAGGAGCGTCAAAGGTCCAGCTTGAGGCCGTGGGGTTGGGGTAAATCCGGTTGTTGGCGAGAGCGGCAGGTTCATCAGCGGACAACGGGACGTTGGCGTACTTGACGTCGTCGAAGAAGAAGGTGGACTGTGCGGAGCCGTTGCCCACGTTGGTGCTACCGGCGGCAAAGTCAAACAGGAAGGCCAGGGTGGGCATGTCGCTCAAGGACCCCGCAAAGTCAAACGTCAGGGTTTCCCAGGCGCTGCTTTTGGTGGTTTGCACCGTGCGCTCCACGCCCCAAAAGGGCTTTTCCGTTTTCAGGGTGACCGAGGTGCCCACGGGCGCCGAGGTCCAGACCTTCAGGGTGATTTCCGAATGCGTGGCCAGGTCCATGGGGTTGCTGAACGTGATTTTGCTGCCGCCGTACGGGGCGCCGCGGTAGCGAACCAGCTTGGCCACGGTGGCGCTGGTGTTGTCCGAATTCTGGTGGGGGTTGGGCACTACCGCGAGTTGGGCACTCTCAAAGCTGAAGAAATGATCCGTCGTGGCGTTTGATTCAAAGGTGAGGGGCAATGCGGCCAGGGGCGCAGCGATGGTGCCCGCCGCTTGCTGGAGGTTGTCGATGTAAAAGGTGTTGCCGCCGCCGTTGGTGAAGGGCTGAGGCATGATGACGAGGTCCGCGCTGCCGGTGCAGGCGGGGATGCCAAAGTCAAACAGCAGGGTGTGCCACGCGCCGGAAGCGGTGGTGACGGCGTCCACTTCGCCCGTGTACGGGGCCTCCAACTTGATCTTGATGACGGTGCCCACCGGTTCGGTGGTGAAGACATCCATGGAGAGCACGCTGGTGCTGGCCTGCGCAAAGTTCAGCGACGTTACGCCCACAATCTTGCCGCCGGCCCACTGGTCTGCCGCATTCACCTTCACGATTTTGGCCGCATTGGCGCTGGGGTTGCCCACCGCACTGGGGTTGGGCACGATGGTAAATGAGGCGCCGTCGTAGCCTTGCATTCCGGGCGTGGCGGATTCAAAGGTGAAGGGCAGGGTTTGCGCGGTTGCCGCAACGGCGGCCAGGGCCAACAAGGAAGTCAGGATTTTGTGCATTCGGTGGGGTTTGGCGAATGCATCGGAAAGAGGGCATACCGCGGGGTTGGAAAGATTTGGGAAATGCGTTTAAGCGAAGTTCAAGGTACGCGCTGAACGGCAATAAATAGAATACCAGACCGACTCCCGATTAAACCGCAAATTTCACCACCTCGTTCAATGAGGGCATGAAAACGGGTCGCTCGTTGATCCGTGCGGCAACTTGCCCAACCGGCTGGAATAAAAAAAGCCGCCTCCAAAAGGAGGCGGCTTGGTCACTCCCTAAGGAGTTCGTCTTAGTTCATCACCGTAACGCGGGCTACGATGGTGCTTCCATCTTCAAAGATGGCCGTCACAAAGTACAGTCCGTTGGCGAATTGAGTAGCGTCCAGCTGTGTTCCGCTGATGCGGGCTACAACCTCTCCTACGTTGTTGGTCAAGATCACCGCAGCGAGGTCGGTACGCGAAGTCACAACGTTGATGACAGAGTTCGTTGGGTTCGGGAACACACGAATGCTGTTCATCGAAGATTCGTCGATGCTTACACATGCTTCAACAATGACCGTAGTGGTGGCGCTGTTGGCGCAGCCGTTGGCATCGGTGTAGCTGTAGGTGATGGTGTGCGATCCAACACCTGCGGTAGCTGGGTCAAAGCTTGCTCCGGTAACGCCGTTACCCGAGTAGGTTCCACCTGCAGGAGCGGCTACAAGAGCAATTGGGCTGTAGTTAACACACGTGGTATCGTTGAGCGCAATAACCGTTACTGAAGGCAGGTTATTGACTACAATAGACTTGCTTACCGCAGCACTCGTACAACCATTAACCGAAATGGTTACCGTGTACAGACCTGCATTGGCAGTTGTTGCGTTAGCAATGGTTACCGTAGCACCTGCGCCCGTGAAGTTCGGGCCAGTCCAAGAGTAAGAGGCACCTACGGCAAGCGTTGAGGCCGTCAACTGGATGGTCTCTCCTGCACAAAGTACGGAATCCGCAACGGTTGCAGTTACTGCTGGAATGGCATAAACGGTCACCGTTTTGTTCTTAGAACTGCTGACACAACCGTTTGATGTTACCGTTACCGAGTATACTCCTGAGTTACTAACGGTGGTATTTGCAATGCTCACAATAGGACCGTTGCTCGTAAATCCGTTGGGTCCGCTCCAAGTGAATGTTGCGTTCGGTGCGCTCGAAGCAGCGGTGAGTTGAATGGTTTCTCCAGCACAAAGTACAGAGTCAACAACCGTAACGCTCGGAGCTGAAGGAGCTGAGAAGTTCGCAATGGAGTACGGTCCGAAGCTTGCAGAACATCCTGCCGCGTTGGTTACGCTGACGTTGTAAACACCGGCAGGCACGTTTGAAAGGTTAGCCGAAGTTCCAACTGAAGTGTTGGAGCTGTTCGTCCAGTTGTAGGTGAGGCCAGTTCCGGAGAACGTAGCACCGCTAATAGAACCGTTAGAGAGTCCACAACCTGCATTCGCCACCGTGGGGTTCGTAGTAAGGGTAGGAGGTGTAGATGGATTCGTAACCGTGTACGGTCCGAAAGTAGCAACACAACCATTGGCGTTCGTAGCTGTAAGGGTGTATGCACCTGCTGGCAAGTTTGTCAAGGTTGCAGTAGAACCAATTGAAGCGCCTGAAGCAGTGGTCCAGTTGTAGGACAGGCCGGTACCCGTTACGACTACGTTTGAAATAGATCCGTTCGACAGTCCACAGCTGGCGTTGGTCACCGAAGGAGTTCCCGTAAGTGAAGGAAGTGCAACAACCGTTACCAAGAAGTTGGCGGTATCCGCACAGCCTGAAGCGTTGGCACCGATTACCGTGTACGTGGTAGTTGCCGTTGGAGAAACGGTAACCGCATTGGTTGTTGCTGCGTTGTTCCACGTGTAGGTAGCACCGCCATTCGCAGTGAGGGTAACGTTTTGACCTGCGCAAATCGTCGCCGTTCCCGTGATAGCAACCGTCGGACGAGTAGTTACTGCTACCGATGAAGTGGTGCTGTTGGAGCAGCCTAGAGCATCGGTGATGGTAACCGTGTAGTTTCCAGCGGCAGAAACCGTAATGGATTGAGACGTGGCACCATTGCTCCACAAGTAAGTAAACCCAGCTGGAGCTGAAAGCGTGGTTGATGAACCTTGGCACACCGTCAGTGAACCGGTCACCGAAGGAGCAGAAAGTCCGCACGCAATGTTGTTTACAAAAGGAGTGGCAGCAAACGATGCGCCTGTGAGCGCAATGGAGCTAGCGCCTGGGCGGTAATCGGGAGCCGTGTAGTTGTACGGTGTAGTCAAAATGTTCGCTGAGCTGGTCAACGAGTCATTTGCGTTGGCGCCAAAGAACGCCTTAATGTTGAAGGTAGCGCTGGTTTTGAAGAAACCTTGGTTTGGACGGTATCCCGCAAGAATGTTGTTCTTGAACTGTAGGTTTCCAGAGGTAGCTTGTCCCTCTGTGGTAGCACCGTCGATGAACAGACCCTTTCTGAAATCCATGAAGATTGAGTTGTGAATCTTCATTTCGCTGTTGCGACGCAGGCGCAATGCACGTTCGTGCTTGGGGTCAATGGTTGCGGTGACATTTCCACGGAGCGGTCCTACCGCAGTCACGTTCGAGAACGTAGCAGCAGTCTTGGGGGTGCTTGCAGATCCACTTCCGTCGTTGTCGCACTCAAAACCTTCTGAAGTAGAACCGGATGACTGGTCAGCAATGGCCGGATCGCGCACAATCAGGGCGAACTGGATTTGCCCGCGGAAACCGAAGTCGCAGTCCATATCGTCGTCCAAACCACGGTAAGCAACGAGGTGCTTCGCGTTGACGGTACCGCCGAACCACTCAAAAGAGTCGTCGTTGGTGTAAGAAGTTTGAACGTAGTCAATTACCGTGCTGCGACCAACAGAACCCATGGTGAGACCATTGATTTCCTTGTCGATTTGGTAAGCGTAACCACCGAACTCAATGCGTACGTACTTCAGCACGCCGCTGTTGTCGTTGTCGTTGGGAGTAGCTCCGCCGCCGTATTCAGAATCAGCAGAGACGGGAAGGCCTTCGATGTTGCCAATGCCCGCGGGGGTTCCAGCAGTTGCATTCGCTGGCAAGTTGTTGGCAGCTTTACCTAAAACAATAATGCCACCCCAATCACCAATGGCACGATTGCCTACGCCACCGCTTGAAGTAAATACAATGGGCGCATTTTTGGTGCCGTTCGCAACAATTTTTGACCCTTTGGTAATGATGAGGGCAGAACCGGCTACGGCCTTGTTGCCACGGATCACAGTACCCGGCTCAATCGTTAATGTAGCGCCATTCTTCACGTAGATTGGACCGCTGATCATGTACGTGTTGTTGGCCGTCCACCGTGTATTCGTGGTAATTTCCGTTGTGACGGTAACGGTAGGAGTTGGGTAAACGGTGTTCGCGGGATCCCAGTTGGTCCAAGTGTCGGTCCACATAGGCTCTGGAGCAGGAGCAAATGCACCACGGAAGGATGTGGTGGTAAACTGAGGGAATTCGGGATCGTTAAAATCCACATTGTTCAAAGCAATCGAGGTCGATGAAGGACGGTAATCAGGTGCCGTGTAGCTGTAAGGATTCACCAGGATGTTCGCCGAACTTACCAACGTATCGTTCATGTTATCCCCAATCCATTTCTTTGAATTAAAGGTTGCTGAAACAGTAACCATCTTGTTGGAAGGCTGGCATCCGGCAATGATGTTGTTGCGGAAACGCAGAAGATCTTCTCCAGCGCGCAGCTCGGAGGCGGTACCATCGACATGAATACCGCGCTTCCAATCCATGAAGATTGAGTTCAAGATTTTCATTTCGCTGTTGCGGCGAAGGCGAAGAGCGCGCTCAAACTTGCTGTTGATGGTGGCAGTAGGAACGCCGCGAAGTGGGCCAATGGCGGTGAAGTTTGAAAACATCGCCGCAGTTTTTGGCGTGTTGGTTGAGCCACTGCCGTCGTTGTCGCATTCAAAACCTTCTGATGTAGAACCGGAAGATTGGTCAGCAATGTTTGGGTCACGAACGATGAGTCCAAACTGAACTTTACCTCGGAAGCCAAAATCGCAGTCCATGTCGTCGTCCAAGCAGCGGTATGCAACCAAGTGCTTAGCGTTCACGGTGCCGCCAAACCATTCAAACGCGTCGTCGTTCACGAATGAAGTTTGGAGGTAGTCAATCTCTGTTGCAGCTCCTACTGAGCCGAAGGTGAATCCATTGATTTCCTTATCGATTTGGTAGGCGTAGCCCCCAAACTCAAGGCGAATGTACTTGAGGACACCGCTGTTGTCGTTGTCGTCGGGTGTTGCGCCACCGCCGTATTCGGAGTTGGTCGTAACGGGAAGACCTTCAATGTTGCCAATGCCGGCGGGCGTTCCAGCCGTAGCATTTGCAGGAAGGTTGTTGGTGGCCTTTCCAAGCACCACAATACCACCCCAATCACCGATTTGACGGCTGCCTGGCGCGGCGCTTGAAGTGAAGACAATGGGCTGAGACTCTGTACCGGCAGCAATAATTTTTGCGCCCTTGGTAATGATCAGTGCAGACCCTGCAACGGCAACATTACCGCGGATTACGGTTCCAGGCTGAATCGTCAGCGTTGCGTTGTTGGTGACGTAGATAGGGCCCGAAAGCAAGTATACGTTGGCAGAAGTCCACGTGGTATTCGCCGTGATGTTGGCTGCAACCGTTACCGTGGGTGTGCCGTATACCGTGGTTTGCGGATCCCAGTTGGTCCATCCGTTGGTCCACATCGGAGTTGGAGCTGGAGCAAAAGCACCACGGTAGTTTGTGGGCTCAAACTTCCAATTTACTTGGGCAAACGACGATGTCGCGAGAGCCGCAAAAAGGAAAGGTAAAAGTTTTTTCATGAGTGGTTTGAAAATTTGGTACAAACCTACTCGGTGAAGAATATCTGTGTCTTAACGTATTGTTATGGTTGGGTTATGCGAATGAGAAGCGAATGTTAAGAACTTACATTCGGTAGGTAAGTCCCAGTGCAATGGTGGGGCCAAAATTGCTGCGCCACATTTGATCATCCCCTTCAGACCACTTTTGGTTGTTGTCGATGTCGTTGAAGAAAATCAAGTCTGGCGCAAGTAGGTCGCGAGCGGTCAACTTGATGCTTAGCTTTTCATTGACTTCTTGGTTCAAAGAGAGGTCGAGTACGGCGCGCCCTTTTTCCCAAATGCTGGGCTCTTGGCTTGATCCAACGATGAAAATTCGATCGCCTACCTGATTGAATGCGGCGCTGATTGTGGTGCCGGACTCATCATTTTGGTACTGAATACCGGCATTGACCACATAAGGCGACTGTCCTTGCAGTGGCCGAATGGAATCAACAGCCGTAGGCATATTAAGCGTTACCTGTGAGCGAATGAGGGCATAGTTTGCAAACACGGTCATCTTACTCAAGACCTTCTGGTCTGGCTTTCCAAACAAGGTGCTCAAGAGCAAGCGCCCTTCGAATTCAAGTCCAAAGTCTACCGCCTTCGGCACGTTGACGAAGGTGTACTCTGTTACTACATCCTCACGAGTGGCCTGTTCAATAGGGTTGATGAAGTTCTTGTAAAAAGCAGTTACTGAAAACACTTGACCCTTTCCAGGATACCATTCGTAACGAGCGTCGAAATTATCAATCGTAGAGCGCACCAACGTAGGATTTCCGGTAACGACGTAGCGCGTTTGGAAGTCATAAAACGCGAACGGAGCTAATTCGCGGAATTCGGGGCGGTTGAGGGTTCGCGAATAAGAAAGTCGCAGATTTTGCGCATCGTTGATGCTGTAAATAAAGTTAACCGAAGGAAGGATGTCAAGCAGCGTGCTTTCAACCTGTACCGTGTCGTTGTTGTCGGTTTTTGAATACATGTTTTGTTCAAAATTCTCTGCACGCAATCCCCAGTTCACACGGGTTTTTTCCAAGATTCGAGAATCAAACTGAACGAATCCAAAAGATGTGGTGGCATTGGCTAAATAGGAATCGGAGGATTTCGTTCCCTCGCGCATGGAGAAGCCGCTCGTTGCGTTCATGTTTTGTGCTCCAAAGATCTCCTCAATTGGGGCATTCAATAAATTTTGGTCAAACGTCATGAAATTGGCCAAGACATACCCAAATTGACGAGCGGTGTAGGTTCGGTCCCGATACTGTCCGCCAATACCAACTTTCAAGTTGTTCCGAATACCAAGGTCCACCAAGTCAAGAGGTAATTCAAAAGTGGCTTGCCCACTCGTAATCCCTTCAAGATTTAATCCGTAGAAACGACTGCCGGAATAATCTGGACCAACTGAGGTAGAGGTAATGCCGGCCCTCCACGAAGTGTCTGGCACATCGGTATCTCCGTAGTAAAGGGTGTTTCGCAGGTTGGGTACACTGCGAGAAATGCCGCTGTACGAGGCCAACCATTGAAGTTTCCCTTTGAACGATTCAAAGTAGTGGGATCCGTTGAGTTGGCTACTGAGAATCTGGTTATTGGTAAACCAACGAGCACTTTGGCGAAGGACTTGATTGGGTGCGTCAATAGGTTGGCGTGTGCCATTGCGCATGAGTACCCGGTCTTGTGAGGTAATGGAGTACAAATTTTTCCATCCAATGGTTGTGTTGGGACCAGCGCTGTAGGAGATGTTTGCAAGAGCACCCGCTAAAGTGTTCACAACGTAATTGTCGTCGAGCAAATCACTTTCCATGAGTGATTCCTCGTTTGAACCCACTGCGTTTTGCCAAGACTGCCGGCGCGTTGTGTTGTATTGGTTACTCTGGTTGTAGGTCAAAGAGTAGATTGCCCCCAGGCGTTTGGTGCCGATATCTTTGCTGCTTCCGCCGCTGTACTGAAAGGAGAGTGCAGGTAAAAAAGTCTTGTTTTGAAGCGCCCAATCGTTCTTGAATTTGCTTGCAACTTGTACGCGTTCTGAAGAGGAAAGTTGGAACATTTGATTGGAGGTAGGCATATTCGTTGGCAATGCGCGAGCACCGTTGTCAACGCCCAACCAGTCTGTTGAGCTGCCTTGGTAATCCAAACGATCTTTAAAAGTGGTGATGGTGTTGTAGCTCGTTGAAAAACTGAACTCATGAAAGGCTTTGCCCGGAAAGCTTTTGGTGTTCACTTGAATGACACCCCCCGCGAATTCCCCGGGAAGTTCTGCCGAAGCCGTTTTTACAATCACCAGGTTGTCCAAAAGAGCGGCGGGGAATACGTCAAAAGCAAATGCCTTACGGTCGGACTCGGTTGAAGGAAGGGGCGCGCCATTGAGGTATGCGGCGTTGTATCGATCGTTCAAGCCACGGACAATCGCGAATTTGTTGTCTTGAATGGAGGCGCCAGAAACGCGTTTCAGCACGTCTCCGGTGTTGCGATCCGGTGTCCGACGGATGGACTCGGACGAAATTCCATCCGATACCGATGAAAGAGATTTTTGCTGAATCAGAAGCGCATTAACGTTCTCTCGTGTTGCTGAAGCGGTGATGGTAACTGTTTCCAAGGCCTCCCCCTTTGAAAATTCCATGGTCACATTGAGCGTAGTTTCACCACCGGCTTTGATGACGACGCCTGAGATGGACTTGTTGGAAAACCCAAATGACTTCACCAAAATGGTGTAGGTTCCCGCAGCCGCACTTAAGGAATATTCGCCGTCAAAATTGGTGAGGGTGGTCAGATTGGTGCCCTCTACCAGGATGCGTGCACCGGGCATCGTTTCTCCGGTAGAACCGTCCACCACAACCCCAACTACCTTGCCGGACTGGGCAAAGGCTGCGAAATTCAAAACTAAAACCGAAACAATGAGGAGGATGCGGTACATGGCATTACTTAATTTGTTCAACGTGCAAATTACGCCCCGCCACATATCCTCAAGATTACGGGAATGTTAGCTAGATGTTACCAAGGTTATTTCACTTGAGCTCAACCAACCATTGCCCAGGGGGCAATTCTTTTGATTTCGAACAACTTGAATTTGAATAAACAAAAAAGCCCCACTGTTCTGTGAGGCTTTTTTTTGGTGGCTCCCCTTTTCGACGAAAGTTGCAGCTTTTTGCAGATGATTGAGTACGTGATTATCAGAAGATTGAAGGGTTGAATAACGTGTCTGATTGCAGGAAGTT
Source organism: Flavobacteriales bacterium (assembly GCA_947464785.1). Lineage (GTDB taxonomy): Bacteria > Bacteroidota > Bacteroidia > Flavobacteriales > Schleiferiaceae > CAMDTE01. Next base: position 45,663 of record CANHXZ010000003.1, read on the forward strand.
GTCAATATTACTAAGGCTTTCTACTTTTGTGAAAATGAAAAAG
>CANHXZ010000004.1 GCA_947464785.1 Flavobacteriales bacterium
CCTGACGCTGCCAGAGCGTTGGAAGAGAACTGAACGTACGTGCTGTTGCCGTAGTTACCGAGCGAAACCGCAACACGATCCGTGTTGGTGGGATCCACGGCAATACCCGTCACGGCTCTGCCGTTGAAGTTGGCAATTTGCGTCACCGTCAACACATTCTTGGAAACGGAGTCAATGTGGGCCTGAGCCTGCTTGCGCGCTGCCAATAAGTTGCTGATGCGGAACACAAATCCTCCGTTGGTTCCCACAAACAAGTGGTTTCCATCCTTGGAGATTTCCATACTCAAAGGCTCACCCTTACCAGGCAAGTGCGCAATTTGCCACCATTGTGGGGTGTTGGAGAAGTCATGCACCTTGCGGGTCATGAAGATGCCGCCCAACTTCAAACCTGTAGAACCGTCGTTGTGCGAGTTCAGACCCACGAAGAACATGGACTGAATTTTGTCCTGAACCTTCACCACATTGCTTACGTCCAAACGGCTTGGAGTGGTGTACGGAATGGGCAAACCACCGATGTTGGAAGACATGACAATCTTCGAACCCGCCGGGATGTACACATCGCACGTCAAAATCACCTCCGCCAAAGGAGGATTGTTGAAGGTAATTTCAAAGTAGGCTGAATCCGGGTAAAACTTGCCCGTTCCGTCTCCCGAGACATTGCCTTGCGCGTCTGCGGTCATCATATAAGGACCTGCGAATACCTTAAATCCACCGGCAATGAATTTTGCGGTAGGCTGCGGGTGGGACATTTTACCTTTGAACACCTTTTTGATTCCGTCGCCAAAGCCCATGGAGCGGATGGATTTGATGAGTTCAAATCGAGCAGAATCAACACTGCCTGGATCGTTGGTGGTCTCCCACAATTTGTAGGGCATGATCCAGTTGGACAGGGAGAATCCACGGCTTTCCGCCGCAGTCATGATGGGGGAATAGAAACGCTGGAACGTCTCGCCGTCGTCGTCGGACCGGCCCAAATCACCGTTTTGATTTTCTGCAAACATGACCTTGGGACGCAGCCAAGAAATATCGGCGTGACCGCCGTCTGCGTAGGCGTTGTTGATCAACAAGCGCTTGCCTGCAGCGGATGAGTTGCCCCGACCGTCGATGTACGTGGTTCCGTTGTCTTGCGTTCCCCCAATCAACTTGCGATCGCGGCCCATGCCAAAGGCATAAAACTGGTAGGTACGGTAGTCGTAGTTGCGTTCGGTCCAAGTAAAACCGTGGTCCGAAGATTTGAAGATACCGCCGTCGTTTCCGATGTAGGCCACGTTCGGGTTCTTGGGATCAAACACCATTTCGTGGTTGTCCGAGTGCAAATAGAAAGGATTCGCACCCGCAAAACCGGAGGTGGTAGACGTTTGGCGCCAGCCCGCTGCTTGGCTCCAATCCCAAACGGTAATACCGCCCAACCAAATCTGATTGGGATCCTTGGGAGATACCGCAAACAAGAAGTCGTACTCGCCTTGGCAACGGCCAGACTGGCACATGGGGTCAAAAAATGCACTCTTTTGACCAATCTTGGACCAAGTAGCTCCGTTGTCCGCAGAGCGATAAACCGCACTGAGAGCGTCTCCGCTCAATTGAGCCACATACACAATGTCGTTGTTTTGCGGGGAAACCGCAATGCGCGTGCGGGAAGTGCGGCGTGGCAAACCGGTGGTACCGGGCGTGGGCGTGGATTTCTCAACCCATGTCAAACCTTCGTCGTTGGAGTACATGACTTTGCCCCCATTGGACACCCACAAGGCGCCGCCGGACGAGATGGTCATGTCCCGAACCAAGCCAGACAAGGTTGTGGTCCACGTGAGTCCACCGTCGTTGGAGCGTTTGAATCCGCCGGTAGTTCCTGCGTAAATAACGTTGGCATTGGTGGGGTGCGCTTCCATGCGCGCAACCGAAGTCCATTCGCCACCTGGCGATGTGGACGTTGGAACGGTGGAAGACAAACGCGTCCACGTCAAACCGCGGTCCGTTGACTTGAACATTCCACCGCCAATGAATGCGGGAGTAGAGGATGCTCCACCACCGCCGTAACCGATGTACGGAAATTCACCGGTGCCGTAGTACAAATCGCCGTTTGCTGCCTGACAAATGGACACCACCGCCAAATTGTGTGTTGGGTCGCTCATGGATTTCCACGTGGCTCCGCCGTTGCGGGACTTGAAGAAACCACCGGAAACACTTCCAACGTATACCACGTTGCTGGAATCACGATCCACCAGCAAAGCACGGGTACGCCCGCCTCCGTTGTCCGGACCAACACTTTCCCATTCCAAGGAAGCTGTTTTGCCCGCTCCCAAACGATCTGCTTGTTCTTGCGCAGCCAGAATCCACGCCGGATCCACTTCGCCCGTTACTTGATTCGCACGCAGCGAATGCAAATAGGCCAAAGCACCGTGGATTCCTTGCTCCACAAAAACTCCTTCACGAGGCTGATAGTGAGGTACTTCCTCCTGAATCATCACAACGGCAGCCGTTCCCAAGGCAACAGTACCGGCCGCGGCAGCGGCCCAACGCTTAGTAAATAGGGTCATACTAAATAACAATTTGTTCACTTGAAAGTGCGTAAATGTAAGGTAAAAACGTCAATGAATATGCTTTTCTGCGTGGTACGACGACCGAACCAACGGTCCACTTTCTACGTGGCGGAAACCCATTTTCTTACCCGCAACATGTAGTTCCTCAAATACCTTGGGATCAATGAATTCAACAACGGGCAAGTGCTTGGGAGAAGGCTGCAGGTACTGGCCCAAAGTGACAATGTCTACGCGGGCCGCGGCCAATTCCTCCATCGTAGCCAAGACCTCTTCGACGGTTTCGCCCAAGCCCAACATGATTCCGCTTTTGGTTCGGGGCACCCGCCCTTCTTCCTTGAGGTAACGCAGAACTTCCAGGCTGCGGTCAAACTGTGCTTGAATGCGCACCTTTCGGGTCAGACGTCGGACTGTTTCCATGTTGTGAGAAACCACCTCCGGTGCTACTTCCGCAATGCGGTCCAATGCTTTAAGGTCTCCTTTGAAATCCGGAATGAGGGTCTCCATGGTGGTACCGGGGCTCATGCGGCGAATGGCGCGAACTACCTCAGCCCACAGGGTTGATCCACCGTCCGGCAAATCATCGCGGTCCACGCTCGTCAAAACGGCGTGTTTGATTTTCATCAGCCGAATGGAACGCGCTACGCGCTCGGGCTCGTCCCAATCCACCGCGTCCGGACGTCCGGTGGCCACGTTGCAGAAACCGCAGGACCGCGTGCAGGTGTTGCCCAAGATCATGAAGGTTGCGGTTCCTTCGCCCCAGCATTCGCCCATGTTGGGGCACCGTCCGCTCTCGCAGATGGTGTGCAGCTTGTAGTTGTCTACCAATCCCCGAACCTTGCGATAGTTGTCGCCCGTAGGCAACTTGACGCGCAGCCAATTGGGCTTGCGCACCGGTGCGGGCAAGGCAGAAGGTGATTCGATTGTTTCGGGGTTCAGTACGGGTTCCATGCGTGTTTTTTAAACAACGAAAGCATTCAGAATGTTTCCGCCCAACGCTGAATCGTTTCGCCGTTGACGGAGTCGTGCGAAACGTTTGCCACGGCTTTGCCGCGAACCACCAAAATCAGTTGCGGACTCTCGTGGTGTACGTCCAACCGTCGGGCCAATTCCTGAGAAAAAGAGCGCTGGGCCACCACGTCCACCTCCCAAAGAGGCCAATGGAGGGGTTGGCTGGACTGCAACGCACGTTTGGCCCACGTGCTGACGGGGCAGCGCGAGCTGTGTTTATAAAGGAGAAAAGCTTCTGGGGAATCCCCGGAGAGCGTGGGCCAATGGTCCTCGCTCAGAAATTCCCATGAACTCATGCCCGCACGGCAGGCGCAGTCTGCGCACTTCCGGTAAATGCAGGGCAGGGATCGTGCGAACCACAGGCGGAAGCAGCGGCGGCCAAGGCTACCAAAACTGCAAAAGCAATCAAGCGCTTTTTCATGAGACAGATATTTGCCCAAAAATAAGGAAATTTGCCGCTTCATGAAGTCGTTTCCCAAAGAAGTTGTTGCCGCTTGGCCCTGCCTGGCCGGATTGTGGCCCGTTTTGGACCGGCTGCATGAGAAAGAAGCTGCTGGAAATGAGGTATTTCCACCAGAAATCCTGCGCTATTCTGCGCTCTCCGCAACCCCGTTTGCGTCCACCCGAGTGGTGATTTTGGGACAAGACCCCTACCACGCCCCCGGACAAGCCAACGGTTTGGCGTTCTCGGTGCACGGAAACACCCCCCTCCCCCCCTCTCTGAGAAATATTTTTCAGGAATTGCAGTCCGACTGCGGCGGCACGCGTCGCACACAGGGCGATCTATCGGATTGGGCCGCTCAAGGAGTTCTGTTGCTGAACACGGCCTGGAGCGTTGCTCCCGGCCTGCCCGGGTCCCACAGCAAATGGGGCTGGAACGAACCCGTGGACTGCCTGCTGAACGCCCTCAACCAAGGAGAAAATCGGATCGTATTCATCGCTTGGGGAAAACCGGCACAAATGCGCTTGCGGGGAGTCAACGCCCATCGCCACGCCGTTTTGGCCAGCCCCCACCCTTCTCCCTTGGGCGCCTATCGCGGTTTTTGGGGCAGCAAGCCGTTCAGTAGAACCAATGAGCTTTTGGTCTCGTGGGGAGCGTCTCCCATCGATTGGAATGGCTACCTTTAAGGCATGAACGAGACGGTGTCCCTTTTGATTGCCCTGGTGGGCGCCAGCTTGGCATTGCTGAGCTTTTGGTTTCGGAAAAATGCGTCGGCCAGCGGAGGAAACGGAGCCGGAGACCACCGCCAGCTGGAGACGGACCTGGCCACCCAACAGGCCTACTTGTCCAGCGAGAAACAGCGCACCGCGGAGTTGACCGCTGAGGTGAGCCGATTGAACGGTGAACTGCGTCTGGCGGAAGCCGATTTGGCCCGACTGCGCGAAAAAACCGAAAATCAGACTGCGGTTCAGGAACAAATGAAGAACGAGTTCAAGGTGCTCGCGCAAGAAGTGGTGCAGCGGGCGTCGGCCCAAGTAACGGAGCAACTCAAGGAAGGGAACAAGTCCCAACTGGATTTGGTGCTGGCCCCCTTCAAAGAGCGTCTGGAGCTGTTTGCCAAACGCGTGGACGACACCCACTTGCAAGGACAAAACGAGCGCATTTCCTTGAAAACCGAACTGCAAAGACTGGTGGAGCAGAACGAAAAGCTCAACCGCGAGGCCGCCTCCCTCACCAAAGCCCTGCGGGGTGACGTTAAAATGCAGGGGAATTGGGGCGAAATGATTTTGGAGCAAATGCTGGAGAAATCCGGCCTGACCAAGGGCGTGGAGTACGAAGTGCAGCACAGCGTCACCACGGAAGACGGCAAGCGCTACCAGCCGGACGTTTTGCTGCACCTTCCCGAAGGAAAGCAGTTGATCATTGATTCCAAGGTGAGTTTGGTGGCGTTTGATCGGTTCGTCAATGCGGAAAACGACGACGTGCAGAAGGCCGCGCTCAAGGAGCACGTGCAATCCCTGCGCAACCACATCAAAGGACTGGCGGACAAAAACTACCAAGACCTCAAGAAAGGCAGCCTGGATTTTGTGTTTTTGTTCGTCCCCATTGAAGGGGCCTACGCAGCCGCCCTCCAGGCGGAACCGGCCTTGTACCAGGAGGCCTACGACAAAAACATTGTACTGGTGAGCACGGCGAACTTGTGGGCCACGCTGCGCACCATTGCCATGGTTTGGCGCCAAGAAAAACAGAACGCCAACGTGCAAGAAATCATCCGCCAGGCCTCCGGCTTGTACGACAAATTCGTAGGCTTCACGGACGATTTGCGCAAGATGGGCAGCAAAATGGACGAAGCCAAAAATGTGTACATCGACGGCATGAAAAAACTGACCGAAGGGCGCGGAAACTTAGTCACCAGCGTAGAGAAACTGCGCTTGCTGGGGCTCAAGAATTCCAAGGTGCAAAACCCGGCCTTGCTGGACCGCGCCTTAGCCCAAGAAATAGACCTCAACGAAACGACTGAACTACCCGATACGGACGCATGAACGAAGAACTAATCTACGGGATGCACCCCGTGCTGGAGGCCATAGCTGCCGGCAAAGAAATCGATCGAATTTTTGTGCAACAGGGATTGCGCGGCGCGGCCTTTCAGGAACTGTGGGGAGCCATCAAAGAGCACAACCTAGCGTTCAAGTACGTCCCCATTGAAAAACTGAATCGGCTGACCCGCAAGAATCACCAAGGAATCATTGCCTTTGTGTCCCAAGTGGAGTACCAACTTTTGGAGGAGATTGTTCCCATGGTGTACGACCGGGGCGAAACGCCGCTGTTGCTGGCGCTTGACCGCGTGACCGACGTCCGAAATGCCGGAGCCATTGCGCGCAGCATAGAATGCGTGGGCGGTCATGCCCTGGTCATGGGAGAGAAAAACGCTGCCCCCATGAACGGAGACGCCGTCAAGGCCTCTGCCGGAGCTTTGCTCCGGTTGCCGGTATGCCGTGAAAAATCGTTGGTCCGAGCGCTGGAACAACTGGCACAAGACGGCCTCCAAATTGTCGGCATTACGGAAAAGGCGGCGCAAACCCTTCCGGAAATTGATTTTACCCTGCCGTCGGTATTGGTGATGGGGTCTGAGGAGGACGGTTTGTCCCCGGAGGTTATGCGTGCCTGCCACGTGCGGGCCAAAATCCCCATGATGGGCCACGTAGCTTCGTTGAACGTATCCGTTGCCGCGGGCATGGCGATGTACGAGGCGCAGCGGCAGCGCATGGCGGAGGTTAAAGCCTAATCGTTTGACCGCATGCATTGGCACCTCTTTCGGCGTTTTGCCAAACATCTTATGGTCGCAGGAAGTGCCTTCGTCGCGCTTCTTTTGACCACCGGTTGCGAAACAACACCCAACGAACGTCCCTGTGCAGACAACGGTTCCTTGCAGTTTTGGACCTTCACCCCCGAAGACAGCTTGCGCTTTTCCGTAGTTGCGGACGATTTACCCTTGGACACCGTGCGCTACCACTACCGCGTGGACAGTTTTCGTTCGCCGTCGCGCGTTTACCTACGTGGTTTTGGGCGCGCCGCCTCCGGTGGCGCCGCCTGGCCCCACGAAGGCTGGGTGGAGGTTACCAACAGTCAGCCTTACTGCCGGGCCTTGCGTTGGAACGTCAACCAACAAGCCTTGCCTGCTGCAACCCCGAGGACCTACCAGTACATGGGGTTGCAGACGCCCACGTACGGAATCTTCTACAATTTGAAGGTGCAGCGACTCCCGAACTGAGCGCCGCCCCAATTAACCCTTTAGAACTTCTCGCAGCAAGGCCATTTTGGACTCTGCGTCCGCCAATTTCTTGCGTTCGTTGTCTATGACCGCCGCCGGTGCACTGGACACAAAGCGCTCGTTGCTCAACTTCGCTTGGACGCTCTTGGCAAATCCCTGCAGGTACACCAGGTCCTTTTCTGCCTGTTCGCGCTCGGCGGCGGCATCCGCCTCCGAAACCGACAACACCACCTGAAACTCTCGGGTTCCCGCGCGTACAGCAGTGGTGCCCGAGGGGGCCTCCAAGGCGGACTCAAAACGAGAGAGGTTCGTGAGTTTCTGAATCAAGGCAGCGCCCGCCGGTTCCGCGCCGGTGTAGTACACCTCCAAGGCTTCCTTGAACGGAACGTTCTTGTCCTTGCGCAGGGTGCGCAGCGCGGTGACGACCTCTTCCAAAGACGCAAAGTCCGCGAGCATGCTGCGGTCTTCGGTGCTTGGTGCGGGCCACTCCGCGTGGTTGATGGTACTTCCTTCCGGACGCTCTGCCAAGACGTGGTACACTTCTTCGGTGATGAACGGCATGAACGGGTGGAGCAACACCATCAATTCTTCAAAAAACGCGACGGTTGCTGCCAACGTACTAGCCGCAATGGGTGCGCCGTAAGCGGGCTTCACGGCCTCCAAATACCAGGCACAGAAATCGTCCCAAACCAGTTTGTAGGTGCGCATCAGCGCTTCGGAAAGGCGGTACTTGTCAAAATCGTCGTTCAGGTCCGCAACGGCTTGGGCTAAAACTTGCTCAAACCAGCCCACGGCCCACTCGGAGGCGGCGTCGGCAGGTAGGTCCGCCACTTCCCATCCCTTCACTAGACGCAGCGCGTTCCACACCTTGTTGGTGAAGTTTCGGCCCGTCACGCACAAATCCTCATCAAAGGGCAAATCGTTGCCGGCGGGAGAGGTCAACAGCATGCCCATGCGCACGCCGTCGGCACTGTACTGGTCAATCAAAACCAAGGGATCCGGCGAATTGCCCAGCGATTTGGACATTTTACGGCCTTGTTTGTCCCGCACAATACCGGTGAGGTACACGTTCTCAAACGGACGCTTTCCGGTGTATTCGTAACCGGCCATGGCCATCCGCGCTACCCAAAAGAAGAGAATTTCCGGGGCGGTCACCAAGTCCTGCGTGGGGTAGTAGTAGGCCATCTCTGGATTGTCCGGACGGTTGATGCCGTCAAACACAGAAATGGGCCACAGCCAGCTGGAAAACCAGGTATCCAAACAGTCTGCGTCTTGACGCAAATCGCTCGCCTCCAAGGAAGGATTTCCGGAGGCGGTGCGCGCTTTTTCAAGCGCTTCCTCCGCGCTCAAGGCCACCACAAAATCGTTCTCTCCCGTGCCGTAGAAGTACGCAGGGATGCGGTGTCCCCACCACAACTGGCGGGAAATGCACCAATCCTTCACGTTTTCCATCCAGTGGCGGTACGTGTTCTTGAATTTCTCCGGAATCAAACGGATTTCGTCCGACTCCACCGCATCCAAAGCAGGCTTGGCCAATTCCGGCATGCGGATCCACCACTGCAGGGAAAGACGCGGCTCCACCACGGCCCCGGTGCGCTCGGACGTGCCCACCGAGGAGGCGTACTCCTCCACCTTGGCCAACAGACCCTGGGCCTCCAAATCCGCCGCCACTTGTTTGCGCGCCGCAAAGCGATCCATTCCGGCGTACTGCAGCCCGTGAGCGCTCAACGTGCCGTCCTCGTTCAATACGTCCAAGGTCTCCAGGCCGTGCTTCTGGCCAATGGCAAAGTCGTTCCAATCGTGGGCGGGCGTCACCTTCAAGCATCCGGTTCCAAAATCCGTGGTCACGTAGTCGTCGGCCACAATGGGGATCAGTCGGTCCCCCACCGGAACGCGCACGCGCTTGCCGTGCAGGTGCCGGTACCGCTCATCCTTGGGATTGACCGCAATGGCCACGTCGCCCATAATGGTTTCCGGGCGCGACGTTGCCACCGTCAGGTAGGTCCCCGGCGCATCTTCCAATTCGTAGCGCACGTAGTACAATTTGGCTTGGATGTCCTTGTGGATCACCTCCTCATCGGACAACGAGGTTTTGGCTTCCGGATCCCAGTGCACCATGCGCAGACCGCGGTAAATGAATCCCTTTTCGTAGAGGTCCACGAATACTTTATAAACGCTGTCCGACCGTTCCTCGTCCAAGGTAAACGCAGTCCGATCCCAATCGCAGCTGGCCCCCAACTTCTTCAATTGGTCCAGAATGATTCCGCCGTGTTTGTGCGTCCAGTCCCAAGCGTGCTCCAGGAATGCGTCGCGGGTCAAGTCCGACTTCTTAATGCCTTCTGCACGAAGCTTTTGCACCACCTTCGCCTCCGTCGCAATGGACGCGTGGTCCGTTCCCGGCACCCAGCACGCATTGAAACCGCGCAGCCGTGCCCGACGCACCAAAACGTCTTGAATGGTGTTGTTCAGCATGTGCCCCATGTGCAGCACGCCCGTGACGTTGGGCGGCGGAATCACAATGGTGTAGGCGGGCCGACCGTCCGGAATGGACTTAAAATGTTGATTCTGCAACCAGTAGGCGTACCATTTTGCTTCAATGGCTTGGGGGGCGTATTTGCTGGGGAGTTCCATAGTTTGCAAAAGTACGCTTTGGCATCGTTTTTGAATGCACTTGCGGATGTTGTGCCATTGTGTACATTTGTTCCGCTTTCGAAAAAATTAAAATCAAAGTCCACCATGAAAAACGTTTTCCTCACCGCTGCTTTTGCCTTGGGTTCCATGAGCTTCGCGTTCGCTCAAAGCACGCCAGCAACCAATCCAAATGCTGCAGAAATCGCGTTTGAAAAAGAAATCGTCGACTACGGCAAAATCACCAAAGGCGCCAACGGCGAGCGTGAATTTGTGTTCAAGAATACCGGCAAAGAGCCTTTGATCATCAACAATTGCTACGGATCATGCGGTTGCACGGTTCCAGAATGGCCCCGCACCCCCATTGCTCCCGGTGCAAAAGCATCCATCAAAGTGAAGTACGACACCCAGCGTTTGGGCGCGTTCACCAAGACCGTTACCGTTCAATCCAACGCCAAGTCTGCAACCAAGGTTTTGACCATTAAAGGCGATGTAGCCGATGCCGCTCAGCCCGTAACCACTCCGGTCAACGACAAGAGCACGGGCTCCAAGGTGAGCAAATAATCTTCTGATTTTCCGGAATTCCTTTCCGACCTTTGTACCCGCTGCCGTTCCGGCAGCGGGTTTTTTATTTTCGACATGCCCAAACTCTCCGCCAAAGGCGCGGCATTGCCCGCCTCCCCCATACGAAAATTGGTTCCCTTCGCCGAAGGCGCTGCCCAACGGGGCACGGAAGTCTTGTACCTGAACATCGGTCAGCCAGACATCCCCACCCCGCAAGTAGCTTTGGACGCGGTCTCCAACCACACCGTCAAGGTGCTGGCCTATTCGCACTCGGCGGGCTTTGAGTCCTACCGCCGCGGACTGTTGCAGTACTACGCGCAGCACAACATCTCCTTGGAATTGGGCGACGTCATGATCACTACCGGCGGTTCAGAAGCACTGCTCTTCGCCATGGGAACAATCTTGGACGCCGGGGACGAAATCATCATTCCGGAACCCTACTACGCCAATTACTCCAGCTTTGCACAAAGCAGCGGCGCCGTGGTGGTGCCCGTGGCGAGCGGTATTGAAGACGGTTTTGCCTTGCCCCCCATTGCGCAGATTGAGCCGCTCATCACCGAGCGCACCCGAGCCTTACTCATTTGCCATCCGGGCAACCCCACCGGTTATTTATATACACCGGAGGAGTTGAATCAGCTCAAGGATTTGGTGCTGAAACACGATCTGTTTTTGATCTCCGACGAGGTCTACCGCGAGTTTGTGTACGACGGCAAAAAACACACGTCCGTCATGAGTTTGGCCGGCTTGGAAGAAAACGCCGTTTTGATCGACTCCGTTTCCAAGCGCTACTCCATGTGCGGCGCGCGCATTGGCACCTTGGCCAGCAAGAACAAAGCCTTCATGGCCACGGCCCTCAAATTTGCGCAAGCGCGCTTGAGCCCCCCCACCTTTGCCCAGATTGCCTCCGAAGCAGCCCTGCAGACCCCGGCCAGTTATTTCGAAGGAGTCTTAGCAGAATACACCCGCCGACGCGACGTTTTGGTGGCGGGACTGAATCAAATCCCCGGGGTCTTCTGCCCCCTTCCTTCCGGTGCTTTTTATGCCGTAGCGCAATTGCCCGTAGACAGTGCGGATCGTTTTGCGGAATGGATCTTGAGCGACTTTTCGTTTGAAGGCGCCACCGTCATGATGGCTCCCGCTTCTGGTTTCTACACAGATCCCGCCTTGGGAGCCAAGCAAGTTCGGTTGGCGTACGTATTGGAGGTGGAAAAACTCCAACAGGCACTGCGCGTATTGGCTGCTGCACTGGATGCTTATCCGGGAACCCAGCGTTGATATGGCCTTGCACGAAGCGCTCCACGTCGATTTAAAACCGTTCAACACCTTTGGGCTGTCCTGCATTGCGGATCGCGTGCTAACGGCTGCCACGGAAGAAGACATACGCGATGCCGTGGGCACCGTTGCGGCCAACGATTCCCTTTCCCTGGTACTGGGCGGCGGCAGTAACTTGCTCTTCACCCAGGAACGCCTGACCGGAACCGTGCTGCACGTCAACCTTTTGGGCAAGCAGGTGGTGAGCGAGACCGACGACGCCGTGGTGGTGGAAGCTGCGGCCGGCGAACCTTGGCACCCCTTTGTCTTGTGGACGCTGGAGAACGGCTGGGGCGGATTGGAGAACCTCTCCCTCATCCCCGGCAATGTGGGCACTACGCCCGTGCAAAATGTGGGCGCTTACGGCGTAGAAACCAAAGACGTGTGCACCGAGGTTCGCTTTGTGGAGCGCGGCACCGGTGCCGTGCACACCTTTTCTGCGGCAGACTGTTCCTTTGGCTACCGCGATTCCGTATTCAAGGGCTCCTGGCGCAACCGCGCCGTCATTACCGCGGTACGCTTTCAACTGACCAAAAGAAACCACACCCTGAAGACGCACTACGGTTCCGTAGACGCTGAATTGGAGGCCGCCGGCACACCATCCTCACCCCAAAGTATTTCCGACGCGGTGGTGCGCATCCGTCGGTCCAAATTACCCGACCCGGCCGAACTGGGAAACAGCGGTAGTTTCTTCAAAAACCCCACCGTAAGCGCCGAGGACTACGCGCGGCTGCGCGCCTTGAAGCCAGACGCGCCCGGATACCCTCAGGCGGATGGCCGCGTGAAATTGGCCGCCGGGTGGTTGATTGAGCAAGCCGGCTGGAAAGGCTACCGCCGGGGCGATGCGGGCGTCCACGCCAAACAGGCCCTGGTGTTGGTGAACTACGGCGGTGCCACGGGTCCGGAAATCTGGCAATTGGCCCAAGACGTCGTGGCCGACGTACGCGCAAAATTTGGCGTTTCTTTGGAGCCGGAAGTCAATCTGGTGGGCGGCGGTTTGTGATCCACATCACCTCATAAAATGGGATTGCATTGTACCTTTGCCCAACAAATCAAAGACCCATGGCCCTTTTAAAACTTTTCGGAATTGCGGTAGTGCTCATATCTTTGGCGGGATTGGGTATGGCCATTAAGATTTGGGGCAAAAAAGGGGGTGAGTTTACGGGCACATGCGCCAGCAACAGCCCCTTCCTCAACAAAGAAGGTGCCTCGTGCGCTTTGTGTGGGGCGGCCCCGGCGGAACAGTGTAAAAACGCCGAAAGCCCCGCTTGATCGCGCCTTTTTCTACTGCCCTTCAGGAGACCCGTTTTTAGTGTTCCGGTTGTGTTTATTCCAGTGTGGAATAAACTTCCCAGGCTCCGGAAGGATTGCTGTAAACCAGCACCACGTCCCATTCGGGGTGTTTTTGCACCAATTCCTTTGCCCGATTCAGCCCCATCGCCACGAGCGCAGTAGCCACACCGTCGGCCTCCGATGAAGATGGAGCTAATACAGTGGCACTCAACAAATCGGTTCGGGCGGTCCATCCCGTAAACGGATTGAGGGTGTGCCCGTAGCGCATACCGGACTTTGGATCCACCTGGAACTTTCGGTAATTACCCGACGTAGCCATGCCCCGATTCTTCAATCCCACTACCGTAATCGGTTTACCTTGGCGAACTTCGGTTGGTGCATCCACAGCAACCTGAAAGTCGTTGCCGTCGGGCCTGCCGCCCAAGGCATACAACTCGCCACCAATTTCCACCAAGGCATGTGCCACACCAAAATGCTTGAGGATCTGCGCCACGCCGTCCACAGACAGGCCTTGCGCGAAAGCATTCACGTCGTAGCAGGGTTTGGTCAACCCCATCAGCTCCCGGATCCGTGCAGAATCGGCGGAAGGATTTCCCGTTCCCAATACAGCCTTCTGACCGTTAAAACCCCAAGCTGAAGTAAAACGGCCTACCTCTGGATCCATCCAACCGTTGGTGAGGTTCTTGATTCGTTGCCCCTCCTGGAGCAACCGATTCCATTCGGAAGGCTCGTCGTCGTTGAAAACCACTCCGCGGTTCAATCGACTGATCACGCTGCCCGTGTCCCAGGCAGACGCAACTTCATTGAAGGCAACCAAATACATTTGGATGGAATCTGCTACACGCTCCGATGCAGGAGTTTCTGAAACAGGCCAGTAGGTTATGGTGAAGGTTGTTCCTTGGGCTTCCCCTTGCAATACGATCGGCTCATCGGTTTTTGGCGCCGCCGTACAACTTACTGCCGCTGCAATACCAGAGAGAACCACCCCTTGAGTCAACCCCGAGCGTAAAAGGTTGAAAACAAAAAAAAGGCTACCCTGCGGGTAGCCTTTTCTACGTTGAGCGAAATTATCCTCCAAAATCATCGAAGGCTACGTTTTCGGCTGGAACCCCAAAGTCATCCACCATCTTCAAAACGGCGGCGTTCATCATGGGCGGTCCGCAGAAATAGAACTCAATGTCCTCAGGAGCGTCGTGCTTGCCCAAGTAATTGTCAATAAGTGCCTGGTGAACAAAGCCTACAAAACCGTCGCCGGCTTGGTCGTCCATGCTGGTCTTGGCAACCCAGTTGTCTTCGGGCAGGGGCTCGGACAACACCATGTTGAAGGTGAAGTTTGGGAACTCCTTTTCGATGTTCTGGAAGTCGTCGATGTAGAACAACTCCCGGCGCGAACGACCTCCGTACCAGTAGGATACCTTGCGGCCCGTCTTCAGCGTGTGGAACAAGTGGAACAAGTGCGAACGCATGGGAGCCATGCCGGCACCACCGCCAATGTAAATCATTTCTGCTTCCGTCTCCTTGATGTGGAACTCGCCGTAAGGACCGGAAATGGTCACCTTGTCGCCTGGCTTCAGATTGAAGACGTACGAGGAACACACGCCCGGATTGACGTCTGCCCAACCGCCCTTGGCGCGATCCCACGGCGGTGTGGCAATACGAATGTTCAGCATGACGATGTTGCCCTCCGCAGGGTGGTTGGCCATGGAGTAGGCGCGGAACAACGGCTCGTCGTTCTTCATCTTCAAATCCCACAACTTAAACTTATCCCACTCGCTTTGGAACTCGTTCGGTTGCTTGCCCAAGCGCGGGTGCGCGGTGATGTCGAAGTTCTTGTAATCTACGTCGATGGCTGGAACGTCAATCTGGATGTATCCACCCGCCAAGAAATCCAAATTCTCGCCTTCCGGCAATTTCACCACAAACTCCTTGATGAACGACGCCACGTTGTAGTTGGAAACTACTTCGCATTCCCACTTTTTGATGCCGAAAATCTCTTCCGGTACCTTCACGGTCATGTCGCCTTTCACCTTCACTTGGCAACCCAAGCGCCAGTTGTCCTGGATTTGTTTGCGGTTGAAAAATCCCGTTTCCGTGGGGAGAATTTCGCCTCCGCCATCGGTTACTTGGCAACGGCACATGCCGCAGGTACCACCGCCTCCACAAGCAGAAGGCAAAAAGATTTTGTTGTTGCTCAAAGTAGACAGCAAGGTGCTTCCGGATTCAACCTCCGAAATTTCACCGTTGATGTTCAATTTTACCGGTCCCGAAGGAGACAACTTGGACTTAGCAAAAAGCAGAATCCAGACCAGCAGGATGGTCACCAGGGTAAACACCCCGATGCTCGTCAATACCGTAGATGCGGTCGATAAAAACATACGAACGAAAGATTAAAGTTTGATCCCCATGAAACCCATGAACGCCATGCCCATGAGACCGGTAATGATGAACGTAATGCCCAATCCACGCAGCGGAGCCGGTACGTGGCTGTACTGCAAGCGTTCGCGAATGGCTGCCACCGCTACAATTGCCAACATCCAACCCACACCGCTTCCTACGCCAAACACCGTTGCTTCCGCCAAAGACTGGTAGCCACGCTCTTGTACGAACAAGGCAGCTCCCAAAATGGAGCAGTTCACGGCAATCAATGGCAAGAAAATACCCAATGCGTTGTAAAGAGCTGGGGCAAAACGCTCCACCACCATTTCAACCAACTGAACCATGGCCGCAATGATGGCAATGAACATGATGAAGCTCAAAAAACTCAAGTCGTACTGGGCCAATTCAGGATCAATCCACGCCATGGCACCTGCTTTCAGCAAACGGGTGTCCAGCAAGTAGTTGACGGGGACGGTGATGAGCAACACAAACGTTACCGCAACCCCCAAACCCAAGGCTGTCTTGACCGTCTTGGACACGGCCAAGTACGAGCACATGCCCAAAAAGAAAGCAAAGATCATGTTCTCAATGAACACGCTCTTGATGAAGATGTTAATCAGTTCTCCCATGGCGAATTACTTTTCAATGAGGTCTTTAAACTTGCTGCGCTGCACCCAAATAATTATGGCTACGACAATCAAAGCCATGGGCGGCAACAACATCATTCCGTTGTTGCTGTAGAAACCGGTACCCGTTTCGGGATTCAAATACCAATCCGCAGGAACTACCTGGTATCCATAAAGCTGGCCCGAGCCCAACAACTCGCGAATGAAGGCAATCACAATCAATACAACCGCATAGCCCGCACCGTTGCCAATTCCGTCCAGGAAGGATTTCCAAGGGGTATTGCCCAAGGCAAATGCTTCAATCCGTCCCATCAGGATGCAGTTGGTGATGATCAAACCAACAAAAACGGAAAGCTGCTTACTGACATCGTATACATAGGCCTTTAGGATCTGATCCACTACGATTACCAAGGCAGCCACAACAACCAGCTGCACGATGATCCGAATGCGGTTGGGAATCAAATTCCGAAGCAACGAGGTAATCAGGTTGGAAAACGCCGTTACGACCAAAACAGACACCCCCATTACGATGGCAGGTTGCAACTTTACCGTAATGGCCAAGGAAGAACAAATACCCAAAACCTGAACCGTTACCGGATTCTGCATGTTGAAGGGATCCGCCAACAGTTTTCGATTTTCCTTCGAAAACAAGCCCGATTTGGGCTTGGACTGTTCGTTTGAACTCATAATGAAGATACTTCTGCAGTTAATGTGTCCGCCGAAACCGGTGCTGGTGCCACCGTGCTGCCGACCGTTTTCAAATACTCAATGTATGGAGCCAAGCAGTCTTGAATCATGCTCTGTACCCCCACGGAGGTAATGGTTCCTCCGCTGATTCCTTGAACTTCGTGTTCGGATGAAGTCTTGCTTTTGACTACCGAAATGGAGACAAAATTGCTTCCATTCAAAATCTTCTTGCCAACAAATTGACCGGAAAAAAGTGCCGTGGAAATTTCAGCGCCCAATCCCGGTGTTTCGCTTTTGTGACCAAACGAAGCACCAAAAACGGTATTACCGTCCTTTTCCAGAGACAAGTTACCCCAGACCGGGCCCCACAATCCTTTGCCCCGCATGGGAATGATGTAAAACTCCTTTCCGTCGATGTTGGCGACGTAGAGCGGAACTTCGCGGGTTTCCAGCGGTTGCGAAACAGCAGCTGCCAAATCAATATTGAAAGCAGGCTGTGTTGGATTTTCAACAATTTTACCGTTGCGGATGACCAAGGACTGTTTGATGTACTGGTCAAAAGCAGGACCCGCGGCATCGCGCTGTACAACAACGTTAATGGACGACAAGATCTCCTGCTTTTTCTCCAATTCAATATTGGCATCCTGAGCCGGCTTTAAGGAAATCGCCGCATAGGAAAGCATTGCTGCTACAATCACCACCATTACGATGGAGAACAGGTAGGTGTATTTATTGCTATTGATGTCCATTTTTTCAGGCTTTAGCGCGCTTCAAGCGCTTTTGGATATTGGAGTCTACAACATAATAATCCACGAGCGGAGCCAAAGTGTTCATCAACAAAATGGCCAGCATCCAACCTTCCGGATAAGCCGGGTTGAAGACGCGAATCAAAATGCCCAAAATACCGATCATAAAACCATAGATCCATTTGCCCGTTTCGGTGTGTGCTGCAGAAACCGGGTCTGTTGCCATGAAGACCAAAGCAAACGCTGCAGAGCCAAACACCAAGTGAAAATGGGGCGGGATGGACATGTACTCCTTCATGGGACCGGGGTCCATGGAGCCGGAAACGGAATTGAAGATGAGGGCCATGGTCAATGCACCCAACGCTCCCGACAGCATGATTTTCCAACTGCCAACCCCTGAGTAAATCAGGTAGGCGGCGCCAATCAAGATGGCCAAGGCGCTGGTTTCTCCGATGGAACCAGGAATGTAACCCAGAAACGCATCCCAAGCGCTGTAGGACGTAGTACCGGTGGTAGCGTACTGACCCAACGCGGTTGCGCCTGAAAAACCGTCCACTTTTTGGGCCAAATCGGCCGAATCTCCAATCCAAACCTTGTCACCAGACATGTAGGTTGGGTAAGCGAAGAACGCAAAAGCCCGCGCAGTCAATGCCGGATTCAGCACGTTCATGCCCGTTCCACCAAACACTTCCTTGCCAAACAACACGGCGAATGCAGTGGAAATGGCAACCATCCACAAGGGAATGTCGATGGGCATGATCAACGGAATCAACATTCCGGAAACCAAGAAACCTTCGTTCACCGCATGTTTGTTGATGTAGGCAAAGTAAATTTCAATGCTCAAACCCGCGATGTACGTTACTGCAATCATGGGCATGATGCGCATGGCCCCGTACATCAAGTTGTCCACGGTCCAAAAAGCAAGATCCGGGCTCAGCCAACGGTAGTGCTGGTATCCCGCATTGAACATGCCAAACACCAAGGCTGGAAGCAACGCAATGATCACCGTGAACATGGTTCGCTTCAGGTCAATGGCGTCGCGGACGTGAGCCCCGCTGTGCGTGGTGTGGCCCGGCACAAAAAGGAACGTCTCTATGGCGTTGTGCAGGGTGTACATCGGGCTGGTTTCAGCCGGACGGATCTTCTCGATAAAGTTGTGTAAAAATTTCATCGTCCCGAATTAATTCATTTCTGTATAGACGGTATCCAAAGCCTCGCGAACCAATTCTTGAAGCGGTTGCTTGGACGTACAAATCACTTCGCAAAGGGCGAAATCTTCCTCAACCACTTCGTAAATGCCCAGTTGTTCCATCTTGTCGATGTCGCTGGCCCACATGGCCTTGAGCAGTTGCAATGGGTAGATGTCAAATGGGAATACGCGATCGTACTGTCCGGTCATGACAAAATTCCGCTGTTCACCGTGCATGTTGGTGTCCAATGCAAATGTTTTACTGGGTGTTAGCCAGCTGAAAAACGTGCGCGACAGGGAGAACTTACCAAAGCCGGGAAGCAGCCAACCCAAGAAATCGGGCTGATCACCTTCGGGCAAGGTTGCAATTTGGTGGTGGTAAAAATGAAGTGCATCCTCTTTACCTACGTGAATTCCCGTCAGTACGTTTCCGCTGATGATTCGGATACCGTCTGCATCTATTTGGTTCGCCAGAATTCCACTCAGTGCGCTTCCGGGAAGAACTTGAAGGTGTTTGGGCTCGCGAACACCACTTCCCGTGAGACTGATAACGCGTTCCATTCGGCACGTGCCCGTTGAAAACAATTCGCCCAACACGCAAACGTCTTGTGCGGTAAGCGTCCAGATCACCTCGCCCTTGTTCAGCGGAGAAATTTGTTGGATGTGCAGGCTCGTATTCCCGGAAGGGTGAGGACCACTGAAGGCGTGGATTTCAACACCATTTAGGGATTCAAAAACCGGCAAAGAGCTACCTTCACGAACGGTGAGTACCGTGCGGTCGGACAAGCGCTTGACCACTTCCATGCCCTCCACAAACGATGACTCGCGACCCGCCAATTGCACGTCGATGTGCGGAGCGTGCGGTGCGGTGTCCATGCTGTTCACAAATACTGCTTTCGGCTGATCACCGGGCTTGGCCACAACGCCGTAGGGACGCATTTGAACCAAGGACCAAACACCCGAGGCCTTTAGTTTTTCCAAAATCTGCGCACGGTCCAAGTCCGAAGGCTTGGCGGCGCCAAAATCGCGGTATTCGTTGACCGCGTCGGGCGCAATCTCTACAAATTGCAGGACGCGCTTTTCACCGCGCACCACCCGGGCAACGGTTCCGCTCACCGGAGACGGTACCACCACCGAAGGGTCGGCCTTGGCGTAAAAGACGGCATCGCCGGCCAAAATGCGGTCTCCTTCCTTGACGGAAAGTTTCGGAGAGAACCCTTTGAAATCTTCAGGGTAGAGGGTAACTCTTTGTGGTTGAGGGGCTACTACTAAATCACTGGACGGAGAGCCGATCAGTTTTAGGTCGTAACCCTTGCGAACGCGGTGGACTTTTGCCATATGAAGCGATCGAAGTTGAACTATTTTTCGCCGCCAAAAGTACAAAGCAACGGGCCCCAAAAGACAGCCGGTACCACTTTTTTTTAGACCTTTGGTAAAATACTCGTTGATACACCAAGCCATGCGCTTCCGTTTGATTCTCCTGCTGTCGTTGCACTTGGTTCCTTGGTTCCAAATAACTGCCTGGGCGCAGTCCGCCTCGGACTACCGAGCGGAAGGCGTGGCCACCGTTTTGGCGCATCCGGCAGGCCGCCCCAGCGAGTTGCCCGTAGTGCGCTTTAACACCCCGGGGGCACTCAAATTTTCGTTCGACGACCTCTACCAGCGCAGCCAAGTCCTTCAGTACACCTTTGTACTGTGTTCCCACGACTGGATCCCGTCGGACCTCCTGAGCGGCGACTACCTCGCCGGATACCTGCAGGAGCCCCTGCCCAGCGGGCAAATTGCCTTCAACACCTACGTTCCCTACACCCACTTTGAGGCCTATTTGCCCACCCCCAGCCTGCGTCCCACGCGGTCCGGCAACTACCTGCTGGTGGTTTTTGAAGACGACCCCTCCACCCCCCTACTCACCCAGCGCGTGGTGTTCTACGAAGAATTGGCGAGCGTGGCCGTGGACATTCACCGCGCCCTGACCCCCGAGACGCAGAAAACTCACCAAGAGGTGGATTTTACGGTGGGCGTGAATCAGTACCCCGTTCCTCAGCCCTTTCAAGACGTTCGCGCCGTAGTGTACCAAAACCTGGACTTCAGCGAGCAACCCCGTTCCTTCAGCCCTCGATTCGTTCGGAACGACCTGTTGGACTTCAACTTCGACAACGGCGAGAACCAGTTTCCCGGAGTCCACGAGTTTCGCGAATGGGACACCAAAAACACCCAGGTACCTTCCTTGTTCGTTCGACGGTTTGACTTGGTGGACGGGGTCTGGAATGCCTACGTGGCTGCAGAACCCCTACGCGGTTTGGAGCACTACCTGTTCAAGCAAGACGCGGACGGCGTGGCACTCCCCCGCAAACAAAACGCCAACGCGAACGTGGAGGCAGACTACCTCTGGGTGGACTTGGCCCTCGACGACCTGGAAAAAACGGGCCAGCGGCGCATTTTTGTGGTGGGTGCCTTCAACGGTTTTCGCCCGCGTCCGGAAGACGAGCTGAAGTACGACCCCGCAACCCAACAGTACCGCGGTCGGGTCCTGAGCAAGCAGGGCTACTTCAACTACTGGTACGTGGAGAAGACCGACGACGGTTGGGATTATTCCGTTACCGAAGGAAACCACTGGGAAACCCAAAATACCTATACCGTACTGATTTACCACCGGGAATGGGTTCGTCGGTACGACCGCGTCATTGGCCAGGCCGTGGTGCGGTTCCCCCGCTGACTTTCGCTACCAACCGTTCTGTACTGCACGGGACGGATGCAGTTCAACGTATTTTTGCCGCTCCGAAGTCAACCACCGTGCACGAACCAAACGACCTCCCCTCCCTGCCCTACGAAACCCAAGTGGGCACCTCCGTGGAGCAGGCGCTGGAATGGCTCATCGCCGGCGAAACGGTGGCACTGCCCACGGAAACCGTGTACGGCC
Organism: Flavobacteriales bacterium; assembly: GCA_947464785.1. Taxonomy (GTDB): domain Bacteria; phylum Bacteroidota; class Bacteroidia; order Flavobacteriales; family Schleiferiaceae; genus CAMDTE01. The sequence goes on from CANHXZ010000004.1 coordinate 21,599, forward strand.
TGGCCGGCAATGCCCTGGACGCCCAATCGGTAGCCCGAATCTTTGCCGCCAAAAACCGCCCTTCCTTTGACCCCCTGCTGGTGCACGTGGACTGCGTTGCCTCGGCACGGAAGTACGCCGAACTGCCGGACTGGGTGGCTGCTGCACTGGAAAAGAACGGACCGGGCCCGTTGACCTTTGTGGTTCCCAAAAAAGACTGCATCCCGGATTTAGTCACGTCTGGCTTGCCCACAGTGGGCATCCGCATCCCCAACCACCCGTTGTTTTTGGACGTGCTGCGGCAACTTCCCTTCCCGTTGGCGGCGCCGTCGGCCAATCCTTTTGGGTACATCAGCCCCACCACCGCCCAACACGTTTTGGATCAATTGTACGGCAAAATACCATACATATTGGACGGGGGAGCGTGTGCGATTGGCGTTGAATCCACCATCGTGGACGCCACCTTACCCATTCCCACCGTGGTGCGCTTGGGCGGCACAACAGTAGAACAAGTGGAGGCCCTGCTGGGACGTACGGTTGACGTGCGCACCCACAGCAGCAGCCGTCCGCAAGCGCCCGGCCTGCTGGAAAGCCACTACGCCCCGCGCATTCCCTTAATTTTGGTGGACGAACACGAGGTTGTGGAGGTTCCGTGCGGATGGGCGGTCGTAGGGTACCGGAACATCGCCCACTGGATTCAAGTGGACCCCAATCGATCCTGGTTGCTTACGCCCCAAAACAACGACTGCGAGGCGGCAGCCAATTTGTTTGCTTTTTTACGCGCAGCAGATTCCTCAGGCGCTCAGGGCATTGTGGCCTCCCGCGCGCCTCATCGTGGTTTGGGACCGGCCATCAACGATCGGTTGCAACGGGCAGCCCATTTTCCGGGCTGAACTCCGCTCCGAAAGCTCCGGACGGCCTGCAACGCGTGCGCCGCAGAGACTAAATTCAAAAGATTAACGCTTCCGCAGAACAAAATTCTGCCCCAAGTACACCTTGCGCACCTGCGGATCTTCGGCCAATTCTTCAGCCGTGCCGCTCTTGAGGATTTTTCCTTCAAACATCAGGTAGGTGCGGTCCGTAATGGCCAGTGTTTCTTGCACGTTGTGGTCCGTGATCAGTACCCCAATGCCCTTTTCTTTGAGCTTCAGAACGATGGCCTGAATGTCTTCCACCGCGATGGGATCCACCCCGGCAAACGGTTCGTCCAGCAGAATGAACTGGGGATTGGCGGCCAAACAACGCGCAATTTCGGTGCGTCGGCGTTCGCCCCCGGAAAGTAGATCGCCCCGGGTTTTGCGCAACGCGGTGAGTCCAAATTCTTCCAGCAGTTCAGCGCATCGGATGCGGTGTTGCTCTGGGGTGCCCGGTTGGAATTCCAAAATGGCGAGGACGTTGTCTTCAACGGACATTTTTCGGAAAACCGACGGCTCTTGCGCCAAGTACCCAATGCCCGCTTGAGCGCGTTGGTACATGGGGGCATTCGTCAGGTCCACGTTGTCCAAAAGCACCGTACCGGCATCTGGCCGGATCAGCCCCACTACTGTGTAAAAACTGGTGGTTTTGCCTGCGCCGTTGGGACCGAGCAACCCCACGATTTCGCCTTGCGCCACTTCAAAGGAAACACCGTGCACCACGGCCCGGCCGCGGTAGTGCTTTTCCAAATTAAGGGCGCGGAGTACCTTATTCATGAGCTGATTTTTCAACGCGTCGAACCACCACGATTCCTACCTCGTAGAGAAGCATGATGGGCACCGTGACCACCAATTGACTCAACACGTCTGGAGGCGTAATGACCGCGGCCACAAACAAAATCAAGACCAAGGCCACCCGACGTTGTTCGGCCAAAAATGCAGACGTTACAATGCCCATGCGGCCCAAAAAGTAGAGCAAAATGGGCAATTCAAAGAGCAGGCCGCAGGCCAAGGTGACGCTGGCCACCATGGACAGGTAGGAACCGACGTCGATCATGTTTTGAATTTCCGCGGACACGTTGTAGTGGGACAAGAACTGCACCGAGAGCGGAACGATGAGGAAGTACCCAAAAGCGGCACCGCTGAAAAATAAGGAAGAAACCGAACCCAAGAAAAACCGAGATGCTTTGCGCTCTTTGGCCGTAAGTCCGGGCGCCACAAAACGCCAAAGTTCCCAAACCACGTAGGGAAAGGCCACCACCATGCCCACCATGAAACTCAACCAGATGTGGAGCGTGAATTGGCCCGCCATGGTGGTGTTGATGAGGTTGAACGGCAAGTCCGTGATGCACAATCCGTCCAGCTGCAACCGTTCGCCCACCCAACAAAAGGCGCGGTAGGTCCAAAAAGAGGGGTCTTTGGGGCCAAATAGCACCCGGTCCACCACAAAGTCTACGGCCGCAAAGGCTCCAGCTGCAGCCACCACCACCGCCAGGGCCGCGCGCACCAAGTGCGAACGCAAGGCGCCCAAGTGGTCCATGAAGCTCATGGTGTTGTTTTCGGCTTGGGGAGGAGTAGGCATGTGTTGCAAAGGTACAATCTGAATTATCTTCGGGCTCCGCAACAAATAGGGCCTGGGTTTGTTGCTTTTTCGTTGTACCTTTAAATAATTGCGAATCAACTTGTTTCATGCCTGACGGCTCCCCCACAGTACAGCATATCCTCCAGGAGGTTTTTGGTTTTTCCCAGTTCCGCGGCCCGCAAGAGGAGATTGTGCAGCACGTGATGGACGGCAAAGACGCCTTTGTGGTACTGCCCACCGGAGGAGGCAAGTCCTTGTGCTACCAACTGCCCGCATTGGCCCTTCCGGGAACTGCGATTGTGGTGTCTCCCCTGATTGCGTTGATGAAAAACCAGGTAGACGTGCTCCGCGGCACCACCGATGAGCCGGGAACGGCACACGTTTGGAACTCCACGCTGACCAAACGAGAAATGGTGGAGGTGCGGCATGATTTGCAGCGCGGGGTGACCAAGCTTTTGTACGTTGCGCCGGAATCGCTCACCAAAGAAGACAACATCGCTTTTTTGCGGTCGCTCAACATTTCTTTTTACGCCATCGACGAGGCGCATTGCATTTCTGAGTGGGGGCACGATTTCCGCCCGGAATACCGCAACCTGCGGGCCGCCATGCAGGAGATACAGGCCAAACCGGTCATTGCCTTGACCGCAACGGCAACCCCAAAAGTGCAGATCGACATCCTCAAAACCTTGGACATGGAGGGCGCTACGATCTTTGCGTCGTCGTTCAACCGGCCCAATCTACAGTACGAGATTCGCCCCAAAGTGAATGTGGAGCGTGAAATCGTAAAGCTGCTCAAACAACACGACGGCCAAAGCGCCATTGTTTATTGCCTCAGCCGAGCCAAGGTGGAGGAAATTGCTCAGCAACTTCAAGTCAACGGAATTCAGGCCATCCCCTACCACGCCGGGCTGGACTCCAACACGCGCGCCAAGCACCAAGATTTGTTCCTGAACGAACACGTGCACGTGGTGGTGGCTACGATTGCCTTTGGGATGGGGATTGATAAACCGGACATCCGCCTCGTCATTCACCACGACATGCCCAAATCCCTGGAGTCCTACTACCAGGAAACCGGCCGGGGTGGGCGCGACGGAGGACAAGGGCGTTGCGTGGCCTTTTACGCGTCCAAGGACATGGACAAGCTGGATAAATTTTTATCCAAAAAACCGGTTTCCGAGCAAGAAATTGGCAAGCAACTTCTGCTGGATGCGCAGGGCTACGCGGAAACCTCGCTCTGCCGGCGTCAGTACCTCCTGCACTATTTTGGGGAGAAATACACGGAGGAAAATTGCGGTGCGTGCGACAACTGTTTGTCCCCCCGGACGCGCGTGAACGTTCAGGAACACATTGAGTGGGTTTTGGAGACGGTGGAGTTAGGACGTAAGCAGTTCAAGGCCCTTCAGGTGGTCAACACCCTCCTGGGAAATCTGACTGCCGTACTCAAAACGTTTAATGCGCCAAGTTTACCCACGTGGGGACGCGGCAGTACTCTATCGGCTGCTTATTGGCAAGATTTGGTGCGTCAAGCCCATGTAGAAGGATTCTTGTTTAAGGACATTGAGGCGTACGGAATGTTGACCTTAACCGATGCAGGACGCACCTTTTTGGACCGACCGCAACCGGTTTGGATGGCGGAATTCAAAGAACCGGAAGACGGGGAAAGCGAGGCGTCTGCCGGGCGAACCATCGCGCTGGATCCGGTGCTGTACGCACAGTTGAAGGATTTGACGCGGAGTTTGGCTAAAAAACATGGACTCCCTCCCTACGCGCTGTTTTCGGACCATTCTTTGAACGAAATGGCCACGGCATTTCCGTGCAGCGAAGAAGAATTGCGCTCCATCAGCGGGGTGGGCGAGCACAAAGCTCGCAAATTTGGCGCCTCCTTGGTTGCCGCTATCCGGGACTACGTGGAGGCCCATCAAATCGACCGTCCGTACGACGAAGTCATCAAGGCAGTTGGCTCCAAGAACACTTTGAAGGTGTACGTCATCCAAAACATGGACCGTCGGGTACCCTTGGCGGACATTGCTCGTTCCAAGCAACTCTCCATGAACGACTTACTGGGAGCCCTGGAATTGATTGTGCAGTCCGGAACCAAAATCAACCTGCGTTACATGCTGCAGGAACATTTTGACGAGGACAGCCTGGACGAAGTGCTGGAGTACTTCCGCGAAGATTCCGAAGACGGCGATATTCCCCAAGCAGTGCGGGACTTCGACGGCGTTTATTCCGAAGAGGAGCTTCGCTTGGTCAAATTGCAGTTCCTGAGCGAAGTGGCGAGCTGACGTTCGGATACGCTTGAAAAGCGCGCAATAGGCGCAAATCCAAATCGTCCAAGGTAGGCGTACCCAGAGGCTTGTCCGATCCCGAAAGCGCACGGACCGACAGCCATTCTCCCACTACGGGTTCCAACACTTCCAATAATTCAGCCTCAGCGGCGGGGGTAACGTGCATCATGCGCAGGGTTTTACTCCTTAACGCAACGACGGCCTCAATTCGTATAAACCTTTTGCGCCCCAACAACGCCGGCTGGTGACCGGTTCGCCTGGGGGCTACGCCGCTGCCGCTTCTGCCGCCATCTGCTTGCGCATGTTGATCAGCGCATAGCGCATGCGTCCCAGCGCCGTGTTGATGGAAACCCCCGTTTCGTCTGCGATTTCCTGGAAGGTCAGGTTGGCGTAGATGCGCAAGTGAACCACCTCGTACTGCTCAGCGGGCAAGGCGTGCATCCAGCGAACGGCGTCTGCGTGCCATCCCTCCTGAACCGCCTTTTCCTCCGGGTTGAGGGATTCTTCCTGGAGTTCCATCCACAGGGGCGACTCATCTTCCAAAGACTCAGAGGTTGATTTTTTGGCCCGCCGGAATGCGTCGGTTACCGCGTTTTGGGTGACGCGCGTCAACCAGCCGCCAAACTTGCCTTCGTCCTTGTAGCGGCCGTCCCGCAGGGTGTGCAGGACTTTGATCCACACCTCTTGGTACAAATCATCAGCCCAGTCGCGGTCTTTGATTTTGGACAAAAGAGTGCGGTACACCGTGGTGCGGTGGCGCTGCAGCAACAAAGAAAAAGATTGTTCGCACCCTTGGGCAGCGCGTTGGACCAACACGGAGTCGGTCGGAGCTCCTGTACTCACGATTTAATTGTTTAAGAATGAATCGAGTACAGTTGCTGAATAGGCGCTTGGGGTTGGGTGAATGAATGATTGTGAAGACGAAAATAGGTTTTTTAAACGAATGCACAAGCGGTACCTTTGCATTTTCCATGAAAAACCGCGTCGTCGAAATACAAGGAGCTCGGGTGCACAACCTGAAAAACGTGCACGTCACCTTCCCCCAGCGGGCGTTGGTGGTGTTCACGGGCGTGAGCGGCTCCGGAAAGTCCTCGTTGGCCTTCGATACCTTGTATGCGGAAGGACAGCGTCGATACGTGGAAAGCTTGAGTGCCTACGTGCGGCAATTCATGGGACGATTGGACAAGCCGGACGTGGACGACATCAAAGGTTTGTCTCCTGCGGTGGCCATTGAGCAAAAAGTAGCCTCCCGGAATCCGCGATCTACCGTGGGTACAGCAACGGAAATTTACGACTACCTCAAGGTTTTGTTTGCGCGGATTGGGCGTACCTACAGTCCGGTAACCGGCGCGGAAGTTCGCAGACACACCCCTATGGATGTTGTTCTCGCGGTGGAATCCAGCGTACCCGGAGATCGTCTGCTCCTCACCTGCCCCCTGCCCACCGGCGATCGTCCGTTGGAGGTGGCGGCACCTTTGCTGCTCCAACAAGGTTATGCACGGTTGTGGACGCCCAACGGCGTTTGCGCTTTGGACGATTTTGAGGCTTGGGCCGGAACCTCCTGGGAGGATGCACGTTTGGTGGTGGACCGCTTGGTGGCGGGCGCGTTGGACGAAGAGGCGCAAAGCCGCGTGGCGGAATCCGCTCAAATTGCGTTTTTTGAGGGGCACGGCACCGCCTTCTTGGTGCATCCGGACGGCACCCAGACGGCTTTTTCCAGCCGATTTGAGGCGGACGGTCAAACCTTTGAAGAACCTACCCCCAACCTGTTTGCCTTCAACAACCCCGTGGGCGCCTGCCCCACGTGCGAAGGCTTTGGATCCGTGCTGGGCATTGACCCCTTGTTGGTGGTACCCAATTCGCAATTGTCTGTCTACGAAGACTGTGTTGCGCCTTGGAAGGGCGAGCGCATGGGCGAATGGAAGGAGCAACTGCTACTGGGTGCGCCCAAAGTGAATTTCCCCGTGCACCGGCCGTACCGAGACTTAACCGACGCAGAACGAACCTTGCTGTGGAAGGGATGTGCTCATTTCCAAGGTATTAATGCCTTTTTTGCGTACGTAGAGTCGAAATCCTACAAAATCCAATACCGCGTGCTGCAAGCGCGCTACCGCGGCCGGACCATCTGCTCATCGTGCGGCGGAAGCCGTTTGAAACCGGAAGCCTACTTCGTAAAAATCAACGGCACCTCGTTGCCGGAATTGCTGCAGTGGCCGTTGGACCGCGTGCAGCAGTGGTTTGACTCCTTGGTTTTGTCCGACTCCGACCAAAAATTAGCCGAACGTGTGCTTCAGGAAGTGCGGCAACGTCTGGGGTACTTGGTCAACGTTGGCCTCCCCTACCTAACGCTCTCCCGCGGATCGGCCACCCTTTCCGGTGGCGAGTCCCAGCGCATTCAATTGGCCACGGGCCTGGGGAGTGCCCTGGTGGGCTCCCTCTACATTCTGGACGAGCCCAGCATTGGTTTGCATCCGCAAGACAGTGAAAAGCTCTTGGGCGTGGTGCAAGCACTCCGCGACGCCGGAAATACGGTGGTGGTGGTGGAGCACGACGACTTATTCATGGAGCGAGCCGATTGGCTGGTGGATTTGGGGCCCAATGCGGGTTCTTTGGGCGGTGAAGTGGTCTATTCCGGACCTCCCGCCGGCGTGGTTTCCGCAGAACGTAGTTTGACGGGGGATTACCTGACCGGAAGACGCGTGGTGAAGCGCCCCAACCGACGCGAACCGTCGGGCTTTCTCCACGTGACCGGCGCCCGCGAGAACAACTTGAAGGATGTTTCTGTGGATTTGCCGTTGGGCTGCTTGTTGGTGGTTGCCGGCGTGAGCGGATCCGGAAAGAGTACGTTGATTCGGAAAATTGCGGTCCCGGCCGTGGAGAAAAAATTGACCGGATTTGGGGACAAGCCGGGGCAATTTGACTCCATCGACGGCGATTTCCAGCAAATTCACAGCATCGAGTTCATCGATCAAAACCCCATCGGCAAATCGAGTCGGTCCAACCCCGTGACCTACCTAAAGGCCTACGACGACATCCGCAATTTGTACGCCGGTCAAAAATTGGCCGAGCTCCGCGGGTTCAAACCGAAACACTTTTCGTTCAACACGGAGGGCGGAAGGTGCGAAGTGTGCAAGGGCGACGGCCGTCTGACCATAGAAATGCAGTTCATGGCCGATGTTCATCTGGAGTGCGAGGCCTGTGGCGGCAAGCGTTTCATAGAAGATGTTTTGGAGGTGGAATTCCACGGAAAAAACATCAACGACATCCTCACGATGACCGTGGACGACGCCCGTGCGTTTTTCTCCGACAACGGCCAACCGAGAATAGCGGCGAAACTTCAGCCTTTGGTGGAAGTGGGCTTGGGCTACGTGCAGTTGGGACAACCCAGCAGCACGCTTTCTGGCGGCGAGGCGCAACGCGTCAAGCTGGCTTCCTTTTTAGCGCGCGGAGCTACCGCAGAAAAGGGTTTGTTTGTATTCGACGAGCCCACCACCGGTCTGCACCTGGACGACGTCCAAAAGTTGCTGGTGGCCATGGACCGCCTTTTGGAATTGGGCCATTCCATCTGGGTGGTGGAACACCACCCGGCCTTCATGGAACAAGCAGACTGGCTGCTGGAATTAGGACCTGTGGGAGGTGATCGAGGTGGCGAGCTACTGTATTCAGGGCCACCCGCAGGAATTCTTCAGGAAAACCATTCGCCAACGGGTGCTTTTTTGCGCGAAAAAAAGAAGTTGGATGCCCTAAAGAATGGCGCCCATTAAAAAAGTTGCTGAAAAATAAAAATTTAATAAGCAGATTGCGTAGAAAGTACCATTTGTTACGCGGCAAGGCTTAACTTTGGGGTAACCTTAGTGCTTCGGCACGGGGTTATTGGTTTGGTGTGAGGCCGGGGCATGTCCCCGGCCTTTGCATTTTAGGACAATTCGTACGGTTCCTAAAACCCACTAACTTCCTCAAAACTTGGACGCCTGCTGCTGGCGGTCTACTTCGTAGAGCAAAACGGCTGCACTCACGCTGACGTTCAGGGAATCCACCAAGCCGCGCATGGGGATTTTTACCCGAAGCGCTTCTTTCTGGTCCCAGTCGGGCGACAGACCCCGATCTTCTGGGCCCACCACCACGGCCATAGGCCCACTCAAGGAAGCCTGTGTATGTTCTTGGGTTGCCTCCAAATGCCCCAAAACCAGAGTCAGCCCTTGCGCTTGAAGCCAAGTGCGCGCCTCTAAAGCGGTGCAAACGGCGAGCGGAACGTGAAACAATCCGCCCAAACTGTTCCGGGCTACTTGCGGATTCCACGGGTCGCAAACGGGGTCCACCACCAAAACCGCATCCACACCGACGGCGTCTGCAGTTCGGAGCAACGCACCCAAATTGCCTGGTTTTTCCGTTTCTACGGCCACCAGTACCAATCCGCGTTGGGGAGAAGGCAATTGTGCCAAAGATGCCTGGGGTGCCTCAAAAACGGCCAAAACGTTGTCCACACCGTCCCGGATCGCCAATTTTTCCCAGGCGGGACCGCCCAATTCCACCAAAACGCGTCCGGAAATCCCCCACTGCTGCTGCAGCGATTGGGTGCTTGGCTCTGAGCCGGCGCGAACCGCTACGTGGCGCGGAACCCAGCCGCTGCGCAGCGCACGCTCCACTTCGCGGAGGCCTTCCACCACCACCACACCGGCCTTGCGCCGGTCGTTGGCCTTGGATTGCCACCGAACCCACTCCTTGATGAGGGGATTGGCAGAGGAGTCGATGCGCTTGATTTCCATAGATTTCGTAATGAATTTAGTGCTCGGGGGAATGCGTTGGGGCGTTTGGGACCGGATGCTTTTAACCGCCAATGCGCTTGGTGCGGAAACCCCACTTATTCAATTGGGCTTCCACGGAGGAGCGCACGTCTCCTTGAAGCAAAGCCCAAGTTCCATCCAAGGAACCGCCTACACCGCAGTGGGTCTTTAGTTTTTTAACCCACTGGGCGGCCGCTTCGCTGCCGCCTTCGGCGGTTTCCAGGTCCACAAACTCCAAGGTGGTCACGGTTTTGCCCGCGCGGCCCTTTTTTTCGAATCCGATGTGCACCCATCCGCGCAAGGCGTCGCCCTCCGCATTCGGTTCCTCATCCGAACCGCCTGCGGAAGCTGGGTCCGGGGTGTAGCCCCCCAATGCTTGGGACAAGGCTGCTGCAAAAGGATTATCTGCGGATGGACCGCTGCTCAAAATGGTTTTTTTCGCCATTTCAACAAGGTTTTAGCCGAACTTTTTTACCGTGCATTCGCTCCTGGGCCGCCTCTACCAAAGGAAGATAAACGTCGTAGTACTGCTTGGCTACGTTCTCAATGGCAAATTCGCTGGCCCGCAAACGGGATGCGGCGGCAAAACGAGCGGCCAACGCCGGATCGGTTAGAATGCGGATGGACTGCTCTGCCATGGCAGCCACGTCGCCCACCGGAGCGGTCAAACCGGTTACCCCATTTTGCACCACCTCGCAGATGCCACCGGCTTGCGAGGCCACCACCGGCACGCCCGCGGCCATGGCTTCCAGGGCCGCCAAGCCAAAACTCTCCATTTCCGACGGCAGTAAAAAGAGATCTGCCTGAACCAGGATCTGCTCCACGTCCACCATTTTGCCCAAAAAGACCACGTCTTTTTCAATGCCCAATTCCCGAACCTGATTTTCCGCCGGCTCCCGCTCGGGGCCGTCGCCCACCATCACGAGTTTGCACCGTACTTGGGCGTGGACGCGGGCAAAAATCTCAACCACGTCTGCAATGCGTTTTACTTTGCGGAAGTTGCTGACGTGCACCACAATTTTTTGATCCACAGGGGCTAAATGGGCCCGAAGTGCGGCGTCCGGCCGACCGTATCGCTCCATTTCCACAAAGTTGGGAATGACCTGAATGGGTCGCTTGATTCCAAACAAATCGATGGTTTCCCGACGAAGGCTTTCCGAAACGGCAGTCACCGCGTCCGAGTGCTCAATGCTGAAGGTTACGGCAGGAGAATAGGAAGGATTCCGCCCCACCAAGGTGATGTCCGTTCCGTGCAAGGTGGTCACCACCGGAATGTGGATGCCGCGGTCCGCTAAAATTTGCTTGGCCATGTACGCCGCATAAGCGTGCGGAATGGCGTAGTGCACGTGCAGCAAGTCCAGTTGCTCGCGAACTACGGTATCCACCATTTTGCTGGACAACGCCAACTCGTACGGCTGGTACTGAAACAAGGGGTAATCGTGCACGTTGACCTCGTGGTAGAAAATGTTGCCTTGGAGCATGTCCAAACGCACCGGCTGGCTGTAGGTAATGAAATGAACCTCGCAACCTTGGCGCGCCATCCAAGACCCCAACTCCGTCGCCACTACGCCACTTCCCCCAAAGGTGGGGTAACAAACGATGCCTATTTTCATGGATTTTTTTTGGTTTTTCCCGACCCCGTTTGTTTTCCGTCCAAATCGAACGACTCCCAACGAACGGAAAGATTATCCTCAAACCATTCGTTTTTTTCCAGAACTCCGTTGTCGTAAAAATACTGCGCCCTCCCCTGTTTTTTACCCGCAACATACGGGTACTGCGCCATGGGGTTGCCGTTGTCGTAAAACCACGTGGAAATTCCACTCAAAACTCCGTGCTCGTACGTGCGCTGTTCCTTGGGTTTTCCGTTGCCGTAAAAGGTGGTCACGGTGCCGTGCCACTGCCCAGCCCGGTAGTGCGCGTGCTGCACCCACTGCCCGGAGTGGTCCAGCAAAAGCTCCGCGCTGTCTAGCAAACCGGCTTTGTAGTACCGAACCGCCAGCAATTGGCCGCTGGGACTCCATTCCAAGGACGGGCCGTTCAAACGGTCGTCCGCGTAGGTGTCCCATTGGCGGGGAAGGCCGTTGGGGTACGAGATGATCCACAAGCCTTCGCGGTGCAACTCGGCATCGTACTGATTGTACCCCAAAGGTTGCTTCGGCACCAAAGACTGAGGCAAGGTATCTCCGGATGCACCGAACACTTCGGCTTTTTTAGGGATGGCTGCGTGGGCCGACGGTGCCAGGCCCCAAAGCAAGGTGACGCACCCCGTTTTCAGGAGCCCAACAAAGGCGCGGCGGAGGGCACGGCTCATGGTTGAATGTGGTCTTGAATTACTTGTTGAATACGCGTCCGTATGTTCATCGACGACAACTTTTTATTGGTTGCGCTCGGATGAATCCGGTTGGACAAGAAAACGTAGACCGTTTGGGTTTTGGGGTCTGCCCAAGCAAAGGTTCCGGTGAAACCGGTGTGGCCAAAGCTCTCCAAGGAAACGCATCCGCAGGTGGGCCCTTCTCCATCTGCCGGACGCTTGTCAAACCCAATGCCGCGTCTATTGGTGGGGCAGTAAAAACACGAAGTGTAGGCGCGCACGTCCTCGTCGGAAAAAATTCTTCCGGTGCCCACTTCGCCGCGGGACAAGAACAACTCCATGGCCGCAGCCACCCCCTCCGCGGTACCAAAAATACCCGCATGCCCCGCAACTCCGCCCATCAGCGCAGCTCCGGGGTCGTGCACCGTCCCGCGCAACTCGCCCCGACGGTAGTCTTTGACCTGCTCCGTGGGGGCTATTCTGGCCCGAAAAGCTTCCGTGGTTCCCAGCAACGGGCCGTACACCAGCGATTCAATTCCGGCCGGTTCCCAAACCTGTTCGCGCACAAACTGCTGCAAGGGCACGCCCGATTTTCGTTCCAGAAAACGTTGAAACAGGTAGTAGCCCAAATCCGAATAGAGGTAGGTTTTGGGGCCCAGCGGAATGCGCGCGATGCGCGCCACGGCGGTATCCGGCCAGGTGTTGCGCACCCACAAAGAGTCCGTTGCTTGCCGGGTGTGGACGTCGGTTCGAACCGGAGACAACCAGTACGGGTCCGGAGCGCCGTTCAGCAAGACCTGTTGATCAAAGGGCCAGCCGGCCGGTAGGCCGGCTTGGTGCGTCAGCACCTCCACGGCGCGAGCAGCGCCGATCGGGGTGTTTTTCAGCTCCGGCAAGAGCGCGTCCATTCGGTCTTCCGGACGGAACCAACCCAGCCGATCCGCCACCAACAAAGCACTTACGGTTCCCAATATTTTGGTGAGCGAGGCCACGTCGTACACCGTTTGCGGAGTCACCTCGGCGGACGCATCGCGGTAGTCCAAGGTTCCGTAGCCTTTGCTCACGGCAATTTTACCGTTGCGAACCACCACCACTTGGCAGCCGGGATAGGCCATGGCTTTGATTCCTTCCTCCGCAATTTGATCGATGGCTTGCTCCAACCCGGGACGGAAGCCGGCCTGCTCCGGTGTGGACGGAACGGTGCGGCCGCGCGCGGGGATCGGCTGCGCCGACCCCGCGCGCTGGCCCAAACCCAAATCCACCGGCAACACCCCCGTGGCGGAGCGCTCGCCGCGCAAAAAGGCTCGAACGGCCTGGGTGGCCGCCGGATGGTTTTGGTACGCCACCAACACCGCTTGAGCGCCCGCAAAATTCTGATTGCGAATGCCGTACGGACTTCCGTAATGCACCACCACCACCCCTTGCGGGGCCAAGCGCTGAACCAAGGCGGCTAATCCATCCGGAACCCCGGCACTCTTCCACGGACTGTCGTTGGACGTACGGTGCTCCAAAACCACCGGTTGACCGCCTGTGGCACGAACCAATTGTTCGATTCGTTCTGCCGTCAACGGCCCGTTGTGCACGCGCGCACTGCCTTCGGGATTGGAAACCACCTCCGCTTTGTTGCCTACTTGTAGTACGGCTACCTCGGCCGACGCCCAGGAACCGGAACGAACGTCAAACGAAGGTTGCGCGCGGGCAACCGTCAGCGCGCGTTCAAAGATTTTAGCGGTCAATTCCTGAGCTTGCGCATCGTTGAGGTCCCGCTCCAGCCCGGCGCGCACCGGCGCCGAATAGCCAGCTGCACGTTGGGGTGCCACCACCAAATGGTACTTGGCCATCAAAATGCGCTCGACGGATTCCTCTAGGCGCTGGCGTAGGGAACGGTCTTTTTGGATGGCGGCCAAGAGGTGGGCCGCTGCCTTGGGAAAATCCTCGGAAAAAAGCAAAACGTCGTTGCCCGCCCGGAGGGCCAATTCTTCCAGCGGCCCCGTGGGCGCACCGTCCGCCGCGCCCCGCATGTTGAGGGCGTCGGTAAAGACCAAACCGGAATAGCCCAACTCCTTGCGAAGCAGGCCGTTGACCACCAGAGGCGAAAGTGAGGACGATCGGCCCGACGGATCCAAAGCCGGGACGTTCAGGTGCGCCACCATCACGCTACCTGCATACGGCAACAGCTCGCGGTACGGACGCAGCTCCACCGAATCCAACGCCGCGCGGTTGCGCGCTACCGTGGGCAGGGTTTTGTGGGAGTCTGAATCCGTATCGCCGTGGCCCGGGAAATGCTTGACGCAGTCCATCGCACCCGCATCTTGTTGCCCTTTCAAATAACCGTGGGCCAAGGGCACCACCGAGCCGATTTCTTGGCCAAACGAGCGCTGACCGATGATGGGATTGGCCGGATTGGTGTTGACGTCCAGTACGGGGCCAAAGTTGATGTGGACGCCCAAGCGCCGCGCGTGCCGTCCGATGGTTTGTCCGTAGGCGTAGGCCAGGGAGGAGTCCTGGGTTGCTCCCAGGGTCATGGGCCACGGAAGCCGGGTGGTGGAGTCCAAACGCATGCCCAAATCCCACTCCGCGTCCATGGCCACGAGCAAAGGGATTTTTGCTGCGGATTGCAGTTTTTGATTCAGGGCAAATTGCCGGCCGGGGCCGCCTTGCATGAAGATGACGCCGCCCAAATGGTTTTCTCTAACGTACCGTTCCAACAACGCCGCGTGCTCCGGCCCTTTGTTGGAATAAGCCGCCACCATAAAAAGTTGGCCCACCTTTTCTGCGTCGGTCAGGGACGCCAACTGTTTTTGCGCGTACAAACGGGACTCCGGCGTGTCGTACACCCAGGGGGCGGGCTTTTGGGCTTGGCAACCCAACGCACTCAAAAACAGCAAGAACCCGGAGGCAAATCGAAGAGAGGAAATCATCCCGAAAAGTAGGGTGAAATCATGCTATCTTTGAGGTCAATGCTGCTAAAATCATGGGAATTTTAAACGGTTCGTTCTTTCGGGTACGCAAACCCCGTGGATTTCAGTACCAACCGCGCTTCTACGACGAGCGTAAAGAGCGGTTGGA
>CANHXZ010000005.1 GCA_947464785.1 Flavobacteriales bacterium
CCGAAATGGGCGTGCCCAATTGGTGGGCGGTTTCCCGCGCCATGCCGGTCCAAACCCGGTCTTGCTCTGCTCTGCGCGCCCGGGAAAAAGCCCAATACGCCAGCACCACAAACAAGAACATGATGCCCAAAAGCACCCGGGGATAAATGCGCAATCGGTGCAGCACGACGCTCTCCAAGCGGTATACGTACTGGTACTGGCCCGGAGCAATCTCCGCCGCTATGGGTTGGGCAAAACGCTTCATGGCCTCCAACGTTCGCTCCAGGTCTTCCACGGTTTGGGACTGACGTTCGGTCAGGTTGCGGTACGCCATGATGCGCCCCTGGCCGTCCACCAGCATCACCGGGATGCTCGTATTTCCCTCCAAAACGCGGTTCACAAACTGCAGGTCACCGGAAAATTCCGGATCCACTACGGCCGCCGTGGCGTCCGCCCACAACCCCACGCGGGACTCCTCGTCCGCCCGCAGTTGCGTTGCAAAACGTTCCGTGTAGCCCAGGGTCAGTGCTGAAATGGCCACGGCCCCCAGCAAAATAAGCCCCTTCCAATACTTCTTGGCGGAATAGGCGTCTTTGACGTTGAAAAATAATGCGTTTGTTGCCAAAAGTGGGCCGAAATTTGCGCGGCAAGGTACGCACAGCAAAAACCATTCCCTCCATTTTACGTTAAGCCCCCATGCGCTCTCCCCTCTTCCTCCTGTTTCCACTGGTCCTGTACGTCCTGATTGACCTCTACGTATACCCCAGTTTTAAAGCCTTGGACCTGGGCCGATGGTCCCGCCGCGCTTGGTGGCTGGTACACGGCCTCGTCTACGCCTACCTCCTGTGGGGTTTCTTTTCGTACACCGCCACCAACGACACGAACGGCATGAAAAAGGGCGTGCACGGCTTCATGATCCTCACCGTTTTGCTGTATGTACCCAAATTCATTCCGCTCTTCTTTGGCCTCTTGGAAGATTTGGTGCGCTACCCGGCCTCCCTGGCCACCGGCACCGTTGCCGAGCGCAGAAAATTCTTGCACACCGTGGCGTGGAGCCTGGCCGCCGTTCCCTTCGCGGGCATTTTGCACGGCGTGCTCCGCGGGCGTTGGGCGTACCGAACGGTGGTGCAGAAAATGTACCTGCCGGGCTTGGACGCCGCCTTTGAAGGCTACCGCATTGCCCAGATATCGGACGTCCACAGCGGCTCCTTCACCGATCCGGACGAAGTGCAAGCGGGGATCGACGAACTGTTGGCCGCTCGTGCCGACGCCGTCGTGTTCACCGGCGATTTGGTCAACAACACCGCCGACGAAATGGAGCCTTGGATGGACGCCTTTCGCGCCATCGCAGAAAAAACGCCGGACGGCGTCTACTCCATCTTGGGCAACCACGACTACGGGGACTACTGGCAGTGGCCTTCGGAGGAGGCCAAGCGCGCTAATTTGGACCGACTGAAATCCACCCACGCCGAATTGGGCTGGCGCCTGCTGTTGAACGAAGCGCTCGTTCTCAGGCGCGGCACCGGCCAATTGGATTTGGTGGGCGTGGAAAACTGGGGGCTGCCTCCTTTTCCGCAGTACGGAAACTTGGAGCGCGCGCTGGAAGGTCTGGACCCGCAGCAACCCAAAATTTTGTTGAGCCACGACCCCTCTCACTTTGACGCCGTGGTGAAAAAGCACCCGGCCAACATTGGCCTCACCCTCAGCGGACACACCCACGGGATGCAGTTTGGCATTGAAATTCCGGGATGGATTCAGTGGAGCCCCGTGAAGTGGAAGTACCCCAAATGGGCCGGCCTCTACCGGGACAACGCCAGCGGCAAGGCCCTGTACGTCAACCGCGGGTTTGGCTACCTAGCGTTCCCCGGCCGCGTGGGCATCTGGCCGGAAATCACGGTGTTGGAGTTGACCGCCAAACCGCTATCTTAGTCCCATGGTACGTAAACTATTCTTAGCTGTAGCAGTGCTGGGCGCACTGACCAGCTGCAAAAAACCCACTCTAGCGGACAAACTGGAAGGCACTTGGCAAGTCAACGACATCTCTGCAAACGGCACAATTACCGTAGGCGGTCAAATGTTGCCTGTTGTGGCGGACGACAAGACCATTGATCCCACTTCCGTGTTCACTTTGGTGAACGCCACCAAGAACACCCCCAGCGTCATCGACTACAACTTCAACGCCACGATGTCCGTCAACGCCATCACGCAGGTGATTGACTTTCCTTTTTCCAACAGCGGCTCCGGAAGTTGGTTGGTGAAGGAAGGCGAGGCCACGGTATTGGACTCCGTCATCGTTACTGCAGCCGACGGCACCACCACGCGCTACGCTATTTTGCTGTTGAACGAGAGCCTGGTGCGTTTGCGCACACGTCAGATCATTGATTTTCAAGGCCAAGGGGTGAACGCGCAAATTGAGTTTGGATTCATCCGTCAAGAGTAAACTTTTTGGTTTCAAGAATGCAAAAGCCCCGCCTGCAGCGGGGTTTTTTTGTTTTCAACCCCGTTGCAGGTGTAAAAACGTCATGGGTTGCACAAAAACGTAAACACCGCGGTAATTTTAGTTAATTCCGCAACAATGCGCTCAAGCTGGCGCAATTTTTGCGAACTTTGAAACTATGAAGAAAAACATGATGACCGTTGCGATCGCCCTGGTGGGGTTGGGCGCAACCTTGACCTCCTGCTCCAAGCCCAGCTTGGAAGAGCAACTGGCCGGTTCCTACAGCGTAACCAACTACGACCAAAACGCTACCGTGAGCGGCATCAACCTGACCATCACGGACCAGTTGATTGATCCTTCTACCGTAATCAACATGCCTTTAGGCGAGGAGGGAATGACCAATCCGCTGTCTGGTATTTTGAAAATGGACATCCGCATTTTGGCAGCTCCCTTTATTGACGAAACCGACGTGATTGATGAAACACTGACCGGTACCTGGATGGCCAAAGAGGCTGGCGATACCGGTTTGGATTCCTTGATTTGGACGGACACAGACGGCATGAAAACCCGTTTTGGCATTCAGTCTTGGGACAAAACCACCTTGGTGTTGAAAGGCACGTTGACGGAAGTTGATCCGGACTTGGGTCCCGTGACGCTGAACCAAGACGTTACCTTGGTGAAGAAGTAATTCAAACGTGCTTGGCACGATGAAGAGCCGCCCCGCTGGGGCGGCTTTTTTTATGTCCGCGCTGCACGTCCCCCGGGGATCTGCGGTGGGAGTCGGCACAAAAAAGAGACCGCCTCCTGCGAAAGGAAGCGGCCCCGGCGTTTCAAGGGTCAGAGAAACGTGTGCGGATTAGAGCGTGCCGCGGAGGCTTTGCTCGTGCTCGATGGCCTCAAACAAGGCCTTGAAGTTTCCTTTGCCAAAACTCTTGGCTCCCCGGCGTTGGATAATCTCAAAAAATACGGTGGGGCGGTCCATAATCGGCTTGGTGAACAGCTGAAGCAAGTAGCCGTCCTCGTCCCGGTCAATCAAGATGCCCAGGCGCTGAAGCGGCTCCAGGTCTTCCTCGATGGGACCGACGCGTTCCAGAATATCTTTGTAGTAGGTGGTAGGGACGTAGAGGAATTCCACACCGCGCTCCTTGAGGGCGGTAACGGTTTCCACAATGTTGTCCGTGGCTACGGCAATGTGCTGAACGCCGGAACCGCGGTAGAAGTTGATGTACTCCTCAATTTGAGACTTCTTCTTGCCTTCCGCGGGCTCGTTGATGGGAAATTTCACGCGGCCGTTGCCGTTGCTCATGACCTTGGACATGAGGGCGGTGTAGTCCGTGGAGATGTCCTTGTCGTCGAAGGAGATGAGCTGGGTGAAGCCCATGACGCGGGAATAGAAATCGGCCCACTGGTTCATTTCGCCCCAGTTCACGTTGCCCACCATGTGGTCGATGAACTTCAGGCCAACGGGCGCGGGCTGGTGCTCGCGGTTTAGGGGCTTGTAGCCGGGCAGGAAGGCGCCGCGGTAGTTGTTGCGCTCCACAAACACGTGTACGGTATCTCCGTAGGTCTTGATGCCGCTGAGGACCGCGGTGCCGTGCTCGTCGGAGATTTCGTAGGGTTCAAAGGCGCTTTCGGCACCGCGTTTTGTGGTCTCTTCCCAGCTCTTGCGGGCGTCGTCTACCCAAAGGGCGATGTTCTTGACGCCGTCGCCGTGTTGGCGCAGGTGGTCGTGCAAGGGAGACTCGGGGGTCATGGGGGACGTGATCACGAGCACGATCTTGTCTTGGCGCAGCACGTAGGAGGTGCGGTCTTGAACGCCGGTTTCCAGGCCGGCGTAGGCCAAGTCTTGGAAGCCGAAGGCCGTTTTGTAGTAGTGCGCAACTTGCTTGGCATTGCCCACGATGAATTCAACGTGGTCCGTGCCGTTCAGGGGGAGGAAATCTTCCATTGGGAGGGGCTGCTTGGGGTTTATTCTTTCCAGGAAAGGTAGTATTCGGGGTCTTCGTGGTGCAGCGCCTGAGGCGTTAGCCAGAGGGGCTTAAAGGTATCGATCATGACGGCCAATTCCAGGGTCTCTTTTTGCCCGATGGAACGCTCGTAGGCACCGGGGTGTGGGCCGTGCGGAATGCCGCCGGGGTGCAGGCTGAAAAATCCCTTCTCCACGTGGTTCCGGCTCATGAAATCACCGTCAACATAGTACAAAACTTCGTCGGAATCGATGTTGGAGTGGTTGTAGGGCGCGGGGATGGACTTGGGGTGGTAGTCGTACAGGCGTGGGGCGAAGGTGCAGATGACGAAATTGTGTCCTTCAAACGTTTGGTGCACGGGCGGCGGCTGGTGAACGCGGCCGGTGATGGGTTCAAAGTCGTGCGCGGAGAAGGCGTACGGGTAGTTGTAGCCGTCCCAACCCACCACGTCGAACGGATGGGTTTCGTACACGGCGGTGTGCAGGACGCCCTGTTTTTTGATTTTGATCACGAACTCGCCCACTTCGTCGTGGGTCTCCAGGTTTTGGGGCTTGCGGATGTCCCGCTCGCAGTAGGGGCTGTGCTCCAGGAGCTGGCCAAATTCGTTGCGGTAGCGCTTGGGCGTAACCACGGGGCTGTGGCTCTCCGTGATCATCAAGCGGTTGTCTTCGGTGTCGAAGTCGATCTGGTAAATCATGCCGCGCGGCACCACCAAGTAATCGCCATAGGAAAAGGTGAGGTTGCCCAGGAAGGTGCGCAGGGTGCCGGTGCCTTTGTGGACGAAGATGACCTCGTCCGAATCGGCGTTTTTGTAGAAGTAGGAGCGCAGGGACTGGCGCGGGGCAGCCGCGGCAATGATGAGGTCGTGGTTGAAGAGCAAGGGCACGCGGGCCTCCAGGTAGTCGTTGGCGGGGGCGACGTCCCAACCGCGGAGCATGCGGCTTTGGATGGATTTCTCCACGGCCATTTGCGGCGCCACGTTGACGGGCTCGCCCAAGGCCGCCACGCGGGTGGGACGGTGCACGTGGTACAGCAAGGAGCTCATGCCGTGGAATCCTTCGGTTCCAAACAATTGCTCGTAGTAGATGCCGCCGTTGGGCTTCTCAGAAATCGTGTGTCGCTTGGGCGGGATGTTTCCCAGGGTGTGGTAGATGGGCATGGTGTTCGGTTTTAAATCGCTGCAGGACGAGAGCGGTGAAAGCGTTTGGCTTTTCCGGCGTTGGCTTGGGCCTGAGCGCGTTGGGCTTCTTCGCGTTGGTCTTCCGGCAGGTGGAGTATGGTTTGGCAATCGGGCGAGCAGGTGCCCTCGTGGGCGTCGGCGCAGGCCGGGCACTGGAGAAACAGGAGGTTGCAGGCCGTGTTTTTGCAGTTGGTGTGGCGGTCCGACGGCGCTCCGCACTGGTGGCACTGGGAGATGACCTCGCCGGAAATGGACTCGCCCAGGCGGTCGTCGAACACAAAATTTTTGCCGTGGAATTTGTTGGGCAGGCCTTGTTCCTGGATCTGTCGGGCGTAATCAATGATGCCGCCGTGCAGCTGGTTGACGTTTTTGAAGCCGTGGTGCTTGAGGAAGCTGGAGGTCTTTTCGCAGCGGATGCCGCCGGTGCAGTAGAGCAAAACCGGGGCTTCTTCCTGGCCTTGGAGCAGGTCCAGTACCTCCGGGAGCTCCTCGCGGAAGGTCTCTGCCTGCGGGGTCAGGGCCCCTTCAAACCGACCGATCTCGCTTTCGTAGTGGTTTCGGATGTCCACCACCACCGCGTTGGGATGCTCCATGAGGTCGTTCCACTCGGCGGCGGTGACGTGGCGGCCCACGTCGGTGACGTCGTAGGTGCCCAAGGGAAGACCATCGGCCAAGATGTGGGGACGGGATTTAACCTGCAGTTTGAGGAAGCTTTTGCCGTCGTCTTCCACGGCGATTTTAAGGGGCACGCCCGCAAACTCCGGCCACGCGTTCAGTTCTTCCACAAAACGGTCCCAGTGGTGCACCGGCACGTTCATTTGGGCGTTGATGCCTTCGTGGGCCACGTAGATGCGCCCCAAACACTGCAGTGCATCCCATTGGGCGTACAAGCGATCGCGAACCTCGGCAGGTTCGTTCAGGTAGACGTAGCGGTAAAAGCTGACGGTGCGTCGGGCAAATGGCTCTGCATCCAGCCGCGCCTCAAGGGTTTCGCGGTTGTATTTGTTGGCCAGATGCCTTCCGGGCTGTGGGAAATTTTCCACCATTATACAAAGGTACTGCATTCAATTTGAGGAAAATTTGACTTTTGTCAGGTTGCGAAGTGGGGACAGGATTCTCGCGGTTTGAGGCGCTCGCTAAACTTCGGGGCGACGTACCTTTGGTTTTATGAAAGCATTGCCCTGGAAATCCAAACCCGGCCAACCCTTGGTGGTGGCCGGTCCGTGCAGCGCGGAGAGCGAAAGCCAAGTGGTGGAAACGGCCCTAGCCTTGGCGGCCTCCGGCCGCGTGGTTGCTTTCCGAGCCGGGGTTTGGAAGCCGCGAACGCGTCCGGGTTCTTTTGAAGGAATTGGCGGCATCGCCCTGCCGTGGCTGGTGGCGGCTCGCGAAGCGTCCGGCTTGCCGGTCATGACGGAAGTAGCCAACGCTCAGCACGTGGAGGCCTGTTTGAAGGCCGGATTGGACGCCGTTTGGATTGGCGCCCGCACCACCGTGAATCCTTTTTACGTACAAGAAATTGCCGAGGCCGTGCGCGGCGTGAACATTCCGGTATGGGTCAAAAACCCCATTCATTCGGATTTGGGGCTGTGGATTGGGGCGCTGGAACGCTTGGACGCCGTAGGCATTGGATCCGTCGCGGCCGTGCACCGTGGATTTTACGCCGATCGGCCGGAACCGTTCCGGAACGAACCCAAGTGGGAGTTGAGTTTTGCCTTGCGCTCCCGCGTACCGGACGTTCCCATCGTGTGCGACCCCAGCCACATTGCGGGCAAGCGGTCCCTGGTGGAACAAGTGGCGCGAACCGCCCTGGATCTGCAGCTGGACGGCTTGATGGTGGAGTCGCACCCCAACCCGGACAAGGCCTTGAGCGACGCGGCACAGCAGTTGACGCCGGACGCCCTGAACGCCCTTTTGGAGGGATTGGACGTGCGCCGCGGAACGCCGGAAGACGCCGAAGCCCTTCGGGTGCTTTCCGAATTGCGGTCCACCTTGGACGGATTGGACAGCGAATTGGTGCACCTGCTTCAGGCGCGCATGGATTTGGTGGGCGCCATCGGCCATTTGAAGGCCAAGCACGGCATGTCGGTGTTCCAATTGGATCGTTTTCAGCACATTTTCCAGGCGCGCGGCGAAGAAGCGGCGGCCTTGGGGGTTCATCCGTCTTTGATCGACGAGCTGTTTCAGGTGGTGCACAAGTACTCCGTTCAAAAACAAATTGAAGTGCGCCAGCAGGCACCCCTTTGGGGCGACGCAGCACGCACATCCTTAGAACAATGAGCCGTCCGGCCGTGGAACGCGTGTGGTTGTGGCCCGGAAGCGACGCTTCGCTGGAGGCTGCATTGGATGCGGTTCCTTGGGAAAACTTAGCCGATGAATTGGGCGGAGAAACGGCATTGGCCCAGGTTTTTTGGTACCGCGGATTGCGCAGTTTGACCGCGGTGCGCGCGGCTTTTCCTCCCTTGAATTTGGATACCGAAGCCTTGGAGGAAGATTTGCAACCTTGGGCATTGGCGGACATGGATGCCGCGGTTGCCGGTTTACTGGGCGCGCGCGAAGGCGGTGAACTCGTTACCGTTTACGGAGACTACGACGTGGACGGCACCACCTCCGTGGCACTCATGTCGCATTTTTTGCGCACCAACGGTTGGCAGGTACGCACCTACATTCCGGACCGCACCAAGGAAGGGTACGGTTTGGGGACCACTGGGGTTGAGGCCGCCGCCGCAGGCGGCGGCTCGTGGCTGGTGGCGTTGGACTGCGGCATCAAATCCCACAAGGAAATTGCCTTGGCCAATTCCTTGGGGCTCCGCGTGGTGGTGTGCGACCACCACACCCCAGACGCCACCCTGCCGGAGGCAGTGGCCGTCCTCAATGCCAAACGTGCGGACGACCAACACCCCTTCAAAGAATTCAGCGCCTGCGGCGTGGGGTTCCTTCTCTGTTTGGCCCTGGCCCAACGACTGGAGGTTTTGGGTAGTGCCGACGTGCGCAAAGAATTGTGGCAATGGGTTGACCTGGTGGCCGTCAGCATTGGCGCGGACCTGGTTCCCGTCGTGGGGTTGAACCGTCGGCTCGTGCAAATGGGCCTGCACCGCATGAACCACACGCCAAGACCCGCGTGGACCACCCTCCTGCGCAACAGGCGTACGTCCGTGCTCACGCTGGAGGACGTTGGATTTGGGATCGCCCCGCGCATCAACGCCGCCGGCCGCATGGCCCACGGACACTTGGCGGTGGATTTGCTCACGGCGCCCACCGAAGAACTGCTGGAACAAGTAGCGAGCCTGGTAGAGGCCCACAACGAAGACCGAAAATCCACGGACCAAAGCATTTTGGTGGAGGCTCTGGAACAAGTGGAAGCATTTGACGCCGACGCCGGCGTGGTGCTGTTTGCCCCCCACTGGCACAAAGGCGTGGTGGGCATTGTGGCCCAGCGCGTGGTGGAAGCCGTGTACAAACCGACGGTGGTTTTGACCCAGTCTGGGGAGGTTTTGGCCGGCAGCGCCCGCAGCGTGGAAGGGTTTGATTTGTACGCCGCCTTGCTGGCGTGCAGCCCGCACTTGATTCAATTCGGCGGGCACCGCGCCGCCGCCGGCATGACCCTAAAACCGGAGAATTTGGGCGCTTTTCGGGCGGCGTTTGCGGCGTATTGCGAACAACAACTGCGGCCAGAACAACGTCGGCCCAGATTGCGGTTGGACGCCGAGGTTCAACTGCACGAATTGACCCCCCGAACGGAACTGATGCTCTCCCGAATGGCCCCCTTTGGCATGGAAAACCAAGCAGTCGTTTGGGGCCTGCGCGGGGTTCGCTTGCGGTACGCACGGCCCGTGGGAGCGGACGGCAAGCATTTGAAAGCCGTTCTGGAAGATCCAACATCCGGAGCACGTCTCGATTGGATTGGATTCGGTTGGGGACACTTTCTGGAAGCGGCGCAAAACCCAGACCTTCTGTTTGACGTTGCCTTCCACCTGGAGCGCAACGAATACCAAGGGAACGTGGCCTTGCAGGGCAAGGGCGTTGGACTGCGCCTGCACGCCATGGGTTCCTAAATGCCGTTCCGTACCTTCGCGCCATGGGCAAGGGCAAGCTGAAAAAATTCGCCGAGCTGGAAACTTATCCGTTTGTGGTACAACCCCAACGAGAAGAAGTTTTGGCCGGACTGGACCTCAAAGGAAAGTGGAAATCGGAGTTCTTCAAGAACGACGCCCCCTTGGTATTGGAAATCGGTTGCGGCCGCGGAGAATACACCGTGGCCTTGGCGCGTCGGACCCCGGAAGTCAATTACTTGGGCATCGACATCAAGGGAAACCGACTGGCGCAGGGGGCGCGGTTCATTGCGCAGGAAAACCTGACCAACGCCGGATTTTTGCGCACACGCGTAGAACTTCTGGACCGCTGCTTTGCCCCGGGCGAGGTGGACGAGATCTGGATCACGTTCCCGGATCCGCAAATCAAGCACGGCAGAGCCAAGCACCGGTTGACGGGGGCCGCTTTTTTGAAGCGGTACGCTCAATTTCTCAAGCCCAACGGGGTGGTGCACCTGAAGACCGACTCCGAGTTTTTGCACGGCTACACCGTGGGGTTGTGCGAGGCGATGGGGCATCCGGTGGAGGAAGCCTACTACGATTTGGACAAGCAGTTGAAGACCAATTTCCCCAACCACTTGCTGCTGGAAATCAAAACCTACTACGAGCAACTGTTTGCCGGCATGGGCAAGACCATCACGTACGCCCGTTTCCGCTTGAATTCCCAGCCGTGAGCAAACTGCCGACGGATTTCTACGAACGGGTGTATGCGCTGGTGCGCTGCATACCGGTAGGACGCGTGACGAACTACGGCGCGCTGGCGCGCGCCTTGGGCGCGGACGGCGCGGCGCGAACGGTAGGCTACGCGCTCAATGCGTGCCACTCGGACTCCAGCATCCCGGCGCATCGGGTGGTGAACCGGAACGGTCTCTTGACCGGTAAATTTCATTTTGGCGGTCTTTCTGCGATGCAGCAGCAATTGGAGGCGGAAGGCATCCGGGTGGAAAACGACGCTGTGTTGGAGTTTGATCGCCATTTTTGGGATCCGTCGGAACAAACGATGCGGGCAAAAAGCACCGAAAACGAACCCCTTAAATCCAAAAGTTTATGAAAAAGTGGATTGCTAAGGCCTTGGTTCAGAAGATACTGTCTTTGCTTCCGGGCGCCCATCGCTGGAACAAGTGGTTTCAGAAACACGTCACCCGGGGGTACTGGTTGACGCCCGATTTGTTTGCGCGCAAGCGGCACCACGCCCAAGAACACTTGGATTCGTACCAACGCTTTCAAACGGCCTACGGTGCTCCATATTCCGTTCCCAAAACCGCCCTGGAAATCGGCACCGGCTGGTACCCCGTGGTTCCCCTGAGCTTGATTGCGGCCGGGGTGGAACGCGTTTATTCGGTGGACATCGTTTGGCTGTGCACCCGGGAACAACTGTCCCGAACCTTGGATCTTTTTTTGGAAGAACCCCAACTGGACGCCGCCGTTCGCACCCGTTTTGCATCCGTTCGAAGCCAACTGAACCGGCAACCGCTGCACCAAAGTTTGGAAGACCTCGGCATCCACTACTTAATTGGCGACGCTCGTCGGCTGGACCTGCCCGCGGACTCGGTGGACCTGATTCATTCCAACAACACCTTCGAACACATTCCGGAACCTATTTTGGAGGGAATTCTTTCTGAATTTGAGCGGGTTTTGCGCCCCGGGGGCGTTCAGACGCATTTTGTGGACCTCACGGACCACTTTGCTCATTTTGACCGTTCCATTACCCCGTACCACTTTTTGCAGTTTTCGGACCGCGCTTGGCGTTGGATCGACAACGGCATCCAGCCCATGAACCGAATGCGTCAATCCGATTACCTGCGGATGTACGAGCGCGTGGGCATCCGGCCTGTGGAACACACCTGGGAGCCGGGCGACCTTCAAGCCTTGGCGCAGGTCCGTCGGTCCGAACGGTTTGCCGCCTACAGCGCTGAAGACGCCGCCGTAACGCACTGCCGAATCACCTCCACCAAGGACCCGCACAACCCCGCCGAGCTTTGACGCCTGCAGATCTTTGGACGTGGGGGGAATCCCTGCCTCAGGCAACCGCCTCGTTTCCGTTTGACGAGCACACGTTGGTCCTCAAAATAGCCGCCGAAAAAATGTTCTGCGTGGTGCCCCTGGACCGATCCGACGACGCTCCGCAAATGGTCCTGAAATTTCCACAAGACCAACTGGAAGAACTTCGCGCCCAGCACCCGTGCCTCATTCACGCCAGCCACTTCAACAACAGCCACTGGAGCGGGGTGCTGCTGGACGGGTCCGAATCCGCCCTTTTGCTGCAGGACTGGGTGCTGCAATCCTACAACCTCGTGCTCGCCGGCATGCCCAAACGGCGTGTTGCGGAACTGGGTTTGGCGCCCTTGCCGCGGAGGGCTATATAGGACTCGCTGCACGTCCCAACCGACCGTTCCCCGGGCAAAGAATTCGTACCTTTCCCACTCCAAACCCCCTCTGTTTCAATGAAAACCCTTTTGCGCCTGTTCCTGCAAGGACTGTTGTACCTCGCTCCCATTGCCGGAACCGTTTACGTGCTCTATACAGCCTTCGGCTTTTTGGACGGCTTGGTGCCCACCCCCTACCCGGGCCTGGGTTTGCTGCTGTCCGTAGTGGCCATCACGGTCGTGGGATTTTTGGGACAGTACCTCTTGCGCCTGCCTTTGGTGGGCTTGGTGGACGACACCCTGGAACGACTCCCGCTGATCAAATTGATCTACTCCTCCATCAAGGACGTCATGAAGAGTTTTACGGGCCAGAAAAAGGGCTTCAAGAATCCGGTCTTGCTGCATTTGAATCCCAGTACCCCCGTTTACCGCATCGGTTTTGTGACGGACGAAGACCTGACGGACCTGATCAGCGGCGACGCCGCTCACTTGGTGGCCGTTTATGTGCCGCACAGCTTTGCCATCTCCGGCCAGCTCTACGTGGTGGATCCGTCGGTTTTGAAACCCGTGCGCAGCGGCGGAACGGACGTGATGAAGTACATCCTCGCCGGGGGGATTACCGGCAGCGGCGACGACCACGATCCCGAAGAACCCACCGCCACCACACCAACGAGTGCCAGCTAAAAGCATTCCCGCGATGAAAAGACTGATTTTCCTGACCCTTCTGGCCGCCGGCTTGGGCCGCGCAGCGGCGCAAGCGCCAGACACCACTGTGGTGCAGGCCCTGGTCAACGCTCAAATGACCTGGTACGGCGCCTACAGCAGCACCGCAGCATTTCCCGCGTCGGGCGCTGGACAAACGTTTGGACGCATTTGGATGAAGTACACCCTGGGCTGCGCCACCGGCGGCTGCTCCGATTGGGACTACACCACCACCGTTCGCGTGCACAAAAACAGCAAGGTGTGGGAATTGGGGCGCGTCATTACCCCCTACGGCAGCTACATGCGCACCTCCGCCAACGGATTTTCGCCGCAGTGGAGCCACGACTACTGGTTTGACGTGACGGACTACGTCTCGCTGCTGCAGGATTCCACCCAAGTGAGCGTTTTTTACAGCGGCTACTCCAGCGGTTTCAGTGCCGACGTTACCTTTTACTTCGTCGACGGCACCCCCACCCGGGAGGTTTTGAAAATAGACCAGGTGTACACCGGCTACAAAAACTACCTGAACAACGCGCAGTTTGAATCCACCGCCACCCCCGCCCAAAAAGTAGACCTCCTGCCCGCCGCGGAGCAAGTCCGGTTCAAGTTCACCCCCACCGGCCACGGTTTTGTGAACGCCCTAAACTGCGCGGAATTCTGCGAAAAGAACTACACCGTCAAGGCCTTTGACACCGCCTGGGCCACCCAAACCATGTGGCACGACGACTGCGGCCTCAACCCCATTTACCCCCAGGGCGGCACCTGGCTCTACGACCGCGCCAACTGGTGCCCGGGCAGCGCCGCCACCACCTACCAACACCTGTTGCTGCGCAACGGTGCGTCGTTCCCGGATTCGTTGAAAATAGACGTGGATGTGGAGCCGTACACCTACACCGTCCCCGCCGGCGAAACTCCGGCGGGCTACCAATTGGAGGGGCACGTGGTGCAGTACGGACCCTACACCGGAATCCCGTGGGGCAGCGGAACCGTCGACTTCGTTGATTTTGAAGTGTCCGAGATTGTCTCCCCGTCCGACGACCCGCGTTTTGTGCGGGACAACCCCACCTGCAGCCGAGCAATCGTCAAAATCAAAAACAACACGGATCAAGACCTTCCCCACACCCCCACCGTGCGGTACGGACTGTGCAACACCCAAGGCGAATGGCTGGACACCAACCAAACCTTCACCTATTTGGACGGAACCGGGAATTACGTGTGGAAAGCACTGGAGGAACGCACCTGGAAGTTGCCCATGGGCCAACTGTCGCAGTGGTTGGGATTGGGCGATACGGGCTTTTTCCGGGTGGAATTTGAAGACCAAAATTCCCAAGGGACTCAAGATTTCAATCCCCACAACAATTTCAAATTCAGTCGGTTCATCCGCCCATTGGTCCTACCCACCTCCACCGTACTCACCACCCGCACCAATTTAGCCGCGACGGAAACACATTGGTACTTGTGGAGCGGGACCGGTCCGTTGTTGCGCAGCCGGGACAACTTGCCCAACAATTCGTTTGTGTACGACACCCTCAACCTCCCCACGGGTTGCTATGTTTTGGAGGTGCTGGACCGGGACAAAGACGGCCTCAGCTTTTGGGCCAACACGGACGGCGACGGCTACCTGCGGTTCCGCAACAACGGCGGCTCGCTCTACCAACGGCAGTTGCCCAAGGATTTCGGCACATCCTACCGCTTTGAGTTCACCACCGGCGCCCCCTTGGGCCAATCCGAACCGCGTGCGCTCCAAGCATGGACCCTGTACCCCAATCCGGCCAACGAAACGGTGGATTTAAGCGGTCTTCCCGAGGGCGCAGAAGTGCACGCCACCAACGCTTGGGGGCAACGCGTTCCCGTAGAATGGATCGATTTGCAGTACCGCATGGACGTCAGCAACT
This sequence comes from Flavobacteriales bacterium, assembly GCA_947464785.1. Lineage (GTDB taxonomy): Bacteria > Bacteroidota > Bacteroidia > Flavobacteriales > Schleiferiaceae > CAMDTE01. Next base: position 14,615 of record CANHXZ010000005.1, read on the forward strand.
GGCCTGGTGGGATCTACTGGATCCAATGGACATCCCAAGACGGGGCGCAAGGCACGGTTCAGCGGCTGGTGGTAGCGCACTGAGGCGCAAAAACTACTAAGGACGCGGGGAAACCGGCGGTTTGGCGCGCTGCAAGCGCTCCATGACCGCACTCAATACGGAAACCACCACGCTCATGACCACGGCGGCCGTAAAATCACGAAGCGCAAAGCCGTCGATCCAACGATCCGCCAAAACCACCACGATTCCGTTGATGACCAGAAGGAAAATGCCCATGGTGATCATGGTCAGCGGGAGGGTCAGCAGGATCAACAGGGGTTTGACAGTAGCGTTGAGCAACCCCAAGACCACCGCTACCCAAATGGCGGTAGTAAACCCATCGACTTCCACGCCGGGAACCAAATAGGCGGTGAAAAATACCGCCAGCGTGCGCACAATGAGCCGCACGTGCCACGGCACCAGGGGCCGGTCTCCCGAAGAAAAAGACGCATTAAACTGCATGACGGTGCGAAGCTACCTAAAAATGCAATTACTTTGGGGCATGGCTCGAATTGCTTCCCTCTCCGCCGGCGCGGCCCTGCTTTTGGCTGCCGCCTGCGCTCCCAATGCCCCCAAAATGGCCCTCAAAAAAGACGTACACACCTTTGCGCAACCGGATCAAGCCCGGGTGCACCATTTAGATCTTTTTCTAAATGTGGATATGGATGCGCACCAATTGCAGGGCCGTGCCGCCTGGAAAATTACCGCAGAAGCCAACGCAGACACCCTGATTTTGGACACGGACCGATTGTCCATTGGGGAAGTGGTGGTGAACGGACAACCGGCTCCTTTCACGCTGGGAACCCCAGACCCTATTTTGGGCACTCCGCTGCACATTGCGCTTCCCAAACACCGCTCGGAAGACACGCTTCTGGTGGAAGTGGGCTACGAAACGCACCCGGAAGCCGGCGCCTTGCAGTGGCTCAGTGCGGAACAAACCAACGGCAAAACCCACCCCTTCTTGTTCACCCAGAGCCAAGCTATTTTGGCCCGATCCTGGATTCCCTGCCAAGACGGCCCGGGTATCCGATTTACGTACACCGCTAAAGTGCAGGTACCTCCACACCTCATGGCGGTCATGAGTGCGGAAAATCCGCAAACCAAAACCAAGGATGGATCTTATTCCTTCCGCATGCCCCAAGCCATCCCCAGCTACTTGATGGCCTTGGCCGTGGGCGATTTGGCCTTCGCGCCCCTTTCCGAACGCACCGGCGTGTACGCAGAGCCGTCGTTCTTGGACGCCTGTGCCACCGAATTTGTGGACGTGGAGAAAATGGTTCAAGCGGCGGAATCCCTGTACGGCCCGTACGCCTGGGGGCGCTACGACCTCCTGGTTTTGCCCGCCTCCTTCCCCTTTGGCGGCATGGAGAACCCGCGCTTGACCTTTGCCACCCCCACCATTGTGGCGGGCGACCGCAGCCTGGTGTCCTTGGTGGCCCACGAATTGGCGCACAGCTGGAGCGGCAACTTGGTCACCAACGCCACCTGGAACGACTTCTGGCTGAACGAGGGCTTTACGGTCTACTTTGAGAACCGAATCATGGAGGCCGTTTACGGCAAAGAGTACGCGGACATGCTGGCCACGCTATCTCACCGCGAGTTGCTGGAAACGGTAGACGAATTCATGAAAGCGGCTCCCAACGACACCAAGTTGGCGATTGATTTGACCGGACGCAACCCGGACGACGGCGTAACGGCGATCGCCTACGAAAAAGGCTTTCACTTCCTGTTGCTGATTGAAAAAACCGTGGGTCGGCCGCGTTGGGACGCGTTCCTCAACGGTTATTTTGAACAAAACGGTTTTGGTACGGTCACCACGGAACAGTTTGAAAAGCGCATCACCACGGAGCTTTTGACGGATGAAGAGGCCGCGCAAATCAACCTCGACGAATGGATCCACGGCACCGGCCTCCCCAAAAATTGCCCCGAACCGACTGCCGCGCGCTTTGATCGCGTGGATGCTTTGGCCACGGAATTCAAGGCCAACGGCACCAACGCCACCCTAACAGCGGCCTGGGCGGAATGGAGCACACACGAGCGTTTGCGATTGCTGCAATCGATTGAAGGTGCTCCCGCAGACCGATTGCTCGCCCTGGACGCTGCGCTGCACTTGACCGAAACCACCAACGCCGAGTTGGCCGCGCAGTGGCTGCAAACGGCCGCCAAAGCGCGCTTGCAAACGCCGGAGTTGGCCGCAGCAACGCGTTCCTTCTTGGTGCGGGTTGGACGCCGGAAATTCCTGACTCCAACCTACGAGGCCTTGCTGAAAAACGGTCAAGCGGAACTGGCGCGTTCCATCTACCGCGAAGCGCGTCCGGGCTACCACGCCGTAGCACGTGGAACGTTGGATGCCTTGCTGAAGGAATAACGGGCGTTAGACCACCCGATTCAACTCCGTATTGATTCGGTTGCGCAGCGCGCTGTAGGTCATGATTTGGCGCACCAAGTGATCGCGTTCCTCGGGAACGGCGGTGTGCTCCAAGGCATCTGTTGCTTTTTGCACCAAACGTTCCAAATGGACGGTTTTGAACCGAAGGACGGCTTGGTGCACAAAAGAAGCCAAATAAACTTCCTTCTCCGGAACAAAGACGTCGCGCAGTTTCCAATTGGCCAGGGTGTGCGTCTCCGTCATCAAGTCCGTAGCGGCGCGCACCACTTCCGAATCTTCGCTGCGCACAAAATGCGCCCCGGGGAGCACATTTCCAGCACTCCACGCCTCGGAAAACGCCACAAACATCCGTTGGTACACCGGGTGCTCAAAGGTCAGCTGATCGTTGTTCAGATCCTCTAAAATCAGAGCCGCCACGGGACTGCTCTGGGTTTGGCCTTCGTCGTCCGTCCAAGCAACTGGTTCTGCACTGTGGTTGAGCAAGGTGCGCATGAGGTCAGACTCCACCGCGAGCGGTTGGCCCGAAGCACCGATTTGCAATGCGGTGGCTCCGTCCAGGGACGGTTGCCAATTCGGGTCGGCGTACGGATCTTGGCCGGAACCGGCTGGAGCGGGGTCGTTGGGGCGCACCACCGTCAACCCGGCGCGCTGTTGGTCTGCCGCGGCAGACCGCTGGGATTCGTTGGCCAACCGCGTCAGAGCCAGCTGCAGTTCTTGGTTCAAGACTCGCTCGTCCATGCCCAGAACCGTAGCGCACTCGCGCAAATAAACGTCCCGCAACAGCAAATCTTGCACGCGCGCCACGCTGGAAATCAAGTCTTTCGCCAATAATGCCCGCTTGATCGGGTCCTCCGCCGCATCTTTGGCCAAAACCTCCGCCTTGAAGCGGATGAAGTCCGTCTCGTGCGCTTGCAGGTAGGTGCGAAGCGCTTCCGGTGCTAGGGCGCGCGCAAAGGAATCGGGGTCTTCGCCGTCCGGAAACAGCAAAACCCGAACCTTCAGGCCCTGCTCCAGCAGCAAATCAATGCCGCGGAAAGACGCGCGAATGCCGGCAGCGTCGCCGTCGTACAACACCGTCACCTGATCCGTGTACCGTCGGATCAAACGAATTTGGTCTACGGTAAGGGCCGTACCGGAGCTGGACACCGCGTGGGTGATGCCGGACTGGTGCAAGCGAAGCACATCCGTGTAGCCCTCCACCAGCAAACACTTGTTCTCCCGAACAATGCTCTGGCGTGCTTGGTACAGGCCGTACAGCGTTTTGGACTTGCTGTAGAGTTCCGACTCCGGACTGTTGACGTATTTGGCCGCCTTCGCGTCCGAACGCAGAATCCGGCCGCCAAAGCCCAGAACGCGTCCGCTCTGGGATAAAATGGGGAACATGACCCGACCGAAGAAACGGTCTGCCCAGGAACCGTTCTCGCGCTGCAAGCACAACCCGGTCTTCTCCAAAAACTCCGGTTGGTAGCCCTTGGAAACCGCGGATTGGTACAGGGCGTCGCGGTCTTCCAAACTGAAGCCCAACTGAAAGGTCTTTAGCGTGGCGTCTGTGAAGCCGCGCTCGCGGAAGTAGGCCAAGCCCACGGCTTGTCCCTTGGGGTGTTCCCACAGCCATTCCGCAAACTGACCGGCCGCAAATTCATTTACGCGCTGGAGGCTTTCGCGCTCCGTGTTCTGCTGCTGCTGCTCCGTGGTGACCTCTTCCTCCTGAACCTCAATGTTGTACCTCTTGGCGAGCCAACGCAGTGCTTCCGGGTAGGTAAACTGTTCGTGTTCCATCAGGAACGTCACGGCGCTGCCTCCTTTGCCGGAGGAGAAACACTTGAAAATCTGCTTGGAAGGCGAAACGTAAAAGCTGGGCGTTTTCTCCTGCGTGAAGGGGCTCAAGCCTTTCAGACTAGATCCGCTCTTCTTCAGATTCACAAATTCCCCAACAACTTCCTCAATCCGGACGGTGTCCAAGATGCGGTCTACGGTTTCACGGGGGATGCGAGCCATGCCGGAAAGGTACAAAATCCGGCCGTGGCGCGGCTTTCCGACGGTCGCAAAAAATGCGAAAAAAAGTTGCCTATTTTGCTTGCATATCTCACAAAACTTGCTAGCTTAGTGGTAGTTACAAACCAAACCCCTGTGACTGCCCTGAACGAAATGCCCCAAGACCGAGACCGACGTCCGTCCGACTACGTCCGCCGTATGCGGGAGCGCATTGCGCAAAGGGATCGGATTGCCCGGGGGGAAAACGAGCCCAAACCAATGCGCAACAACCTCCAAATCGGATTCATCTTGCTGGTCATCGCCGCCATTGTGGTGTTTGCCATCGTGATGTCTTCCAAAATTTAAAAAGGTCCGCTTCCTGCCGGAACGCGTGTTGTACCTTCGGGGCACAATATGCGTTGGTTAACCTGGTTGGGAGGAGGCGTGGGATGGGCCCTGAGTGGACCCATTGGAGCCCTTTTTGGCGCCGCTTTAGGCAAAGCCGTCAGTGATTTGCTGTCCCCGGACGCTCCCGACGTGCGCACGCGCCGTGCTGCCGGCGGAGGTCCACGCATCACCACCGAAACTGATTTTCGCGCCAGCCTGTTGGTTTTGGCCGCTTCCGTCATCAAGTCCGACGGCCAAGTAGACCAGCGCGAGTTGGACTACGTTCGGCAGAGTTTTGTGCGCCTTTTTGGCAAAGAGGAGGCCAACGAGTCCTTCCGGCTTTTCAAGAAAATCGTGGGCACGGAGGTGGAGTTGGAGTCCGTTGCCGGCCAAATCAGGCAAAACATGCCGCTGAGCGGGCGGTTGCAACTCCTGCACTTCTTGTTTGAGTTGGCCGTAGTGGACGGCGTGGCCGACGCACGTGAAATTCAGCAAATATCCCACATTGCCCGCCTTTTGAGTATTCCGCGTGCAGACTTTCTGCGGGTTGCTGCCCTGCACGGAGTTGCGGAAGGCGGCAGCCGCGGCAGCTACCAGCGGGCTGCGCAGGAAGATCCGTACCAGGTGCTGGGACTCAGTGCTTCGGCCAGCAACGAGGAAGTTAAAAAAGCGTACCGTCGGCTCGCCAAACAGTACCATCCGGACGCCCTGGCCAGCATGGGCAAGGAGGTCTCCAAGGAGGCGGAGGCCCAGTTTCGCAAAATCAACGATGCCTACAACCGCCTGTGCAAGGCCAGAAACATGGCTTAATCCCGGCTTGGCATTCCAATGAAACACTATACAGACCCCATCCAGACCGATCTCCAGGCGTTTGAATCTCATTTCAAATCCACGCTTCGGAGCCCTATTCCGCTGCTGGACCTGATCTTGCGGTACCTGGTGAAGCGCAAAGGGAAACAACTGCGCCCGGCCTTGGTATTTTTGACGGCCCGGCTCACCGGCTTGCCCATCACGGAACGCACGTACCGCGGCGCCGCACTGGTGGAATTGATGCACACCGCCACCCTGATCCACGACGACGTAGTGGACGACTCCCCAATGCGCCGCGGCTTTTTCTCCATCAACACCCTTTGGAAAAACAAAGGCGCCGTACTGGTGGGGGATTACCTCCTTTCCCGCGTGCTCCTGCTGGCCGTGGAGCACCAAGACCACGACCTGCTGTACCACGTCAGCACGTCCGTCAAGGCCATGAGCGAAGGCGAGCTGCTGCAGTTGGAGAAGGCCCGACGGCTGGACATTGTGGAGTCCGTTTACTACGAAATCATCGAGAAAAAAACCGCCTCCTTGATGGCCGCCTGCTGCGGCGTGGGCGCCGCTTCCACCGGGGCCGACGCCGCTGCTGTGGAAGCCGTGCGTCGCTTTGGCTTGGCACTGGGCATGGCCTTCCAAATTCGGGACGACCTCTTGGATTACCGCCAATACGACCAAACCGGCAAACCCCACGGCATCGACATCAAGGAACACAAGATGACCCTCCCGCTCATCTACGCCCTGCAGCAAGCGGACCCCGCGGAACGCAAATCCATGATCCGCACCGTGAAAAAAGACGCAGACCGTCCGGACCGTGTTCAGGCCCTAATGGACCGAGTAGTGGCCCTGGGCGGCGTAGCTTACGCGGAAACCACCATGCACCGGTACAAAGAGGAAGCCGTGGAACACCTCAACCACTTCCCAGACAGCGACGCCAAGGAAGCCTTGCGCTTGCTGGCGGATTTTGTGGTTGCGCGCAAAAAGTAACGCGCCTTAAGGCCTCACCGCCCTCCGTGCGCGCGTGCTGTTCCATTGGAGTGCATAAAAAAAGGCCGACACGCATGTGTCGGCCTTTTTGATTCCTTGCTAATGCCTTAAGAACCGCAGGCCAAACAACCGTCTGGATCGTCCAAGCTGCAGGAGATGGCATCCTGAGCGGAATACTCTGTTGCGGCGGGCGCAACCGGTGCAAACTGCATTTCCGGCAATTCGTTGGATACCGAAACGGGTGCTGCGGCCGCAACAACTGCGGCGGGAGCAGCAAAGGCAACCGGCGCAGCAGCTACTGCCTCAGCAACGGGTTGTGCTACCGGTGATGCGAATACCGCAGAAACGGGCTCTGCCGCTGCCGCCGGTGTAAATCCGGCTGCAACTTCTTGTACCTGAGGAGCTTCTTCTGCTTTCTTGGTTACGGTGAACTTAATGGCTGCCGAGGCTGCCTTGGTGCGGAGGTAGTACATGCCGGTCTTCAGGCCTTTCTTCCAGGCGTGGAAGTGCATGGAGGTCAGTTTGCCCATATTGGGCGCCTCCACAAACAAGTTCAAAGACTGTGACTGGTCAATGAACAGACCGCGATCGGCCGCCATGTCAATGATGTCCCGCATGGACATTTCCCAAACCGTTTTGTACAACTCCTTGATGTTGTCCGGGATGGCGTCGATGCTTTGTACGGAACCATTGCTCGCCATGATGGCGTTCTTCATCTCGTCGTTCCACAGGCCCAACTTCACCAGGTCCAACAGCAAGTGCTTGTTGACCACAATGAATTCTCCGGAGAGTACCCGACGCGTGTAAATGTTGGTGGTGTACGGTTCAAAGCACTCGTTGTTGCCCAAGATTTGGCTGGTGGATGCGGTGGGCATGGGCGCTACCAACAAGGAGTTGCGCACACCGTGCGCTGCAATTTCTTGACGCAACGCTTTCCAGTCCCAACGACCGCTCAAAGCATCTTCGCTGACGCCCCACAGGTTGAATTGGAATTCGCCCTTGCTCATGGGCGACCCCTCGTAGGACTCGTACTTGCCGTCTACTTTGGCCAAGTCGCAGCTGGACTTCAGAGCCGCAAAGTAGATGGTTTCAAAAATGTCTTTGTTCATCTGCCGCGCCTCGTTGGAGGTGAAGGGGTAGCGCAGCGCAATGAACGCGTCGGCCAAACCCTGCACGCCCAAGCCCACCGGACGGTGGCGCATGTTGGAGTTGCGGGCTTCCGCTACTGGATAGTAGTTCCGGTCGATGACTTTGTTCAGGTTCTTGGTGACTTTGTAGGTCACTTCGTACAGCATCTGGTGGTTGAACTGACCGTCCTCAATGAAGCGCGGCAGCGCAATGGACGCCAGGTTGCAGACGGCCACTTCGTCTGGAGCGGTGTACTCCATAATCTCCGTGCACAGGTTGGACGAACGAATGACGCCCAAGTTCTTCTGGTTGCTCTTGGCGTTGCAGGCGTCCTTGTACAGCATGTACGGAGTGCCGGTCTCAATTTGCGCTTCCAAAACTTTATGCCACAGTTCGCGCGCTTTGATGGTCTTGCGGCCCTTTCCTTCGGACTCGTACTTGTGGTAAAGCGCCTCAAAATCAGCTCCGTAGGTGTCGTATAAGCCGGGGCATTCGTTGGGGCACATGAGGGTCCAAGTACTGTCTTCCTCCACGCGCTTCATGAACAAGTCCGGAATCCACAAGGCGTAGAACAAGTCACGCGCACGGGATTCTTCCTTGCCCGTGTTCTTTTTGAGGTCCAAAAAGTCAAACACGTCCGCATGCCAAGGTTCCAGGTAAATGGCAAACGAACCTTTGCGCTTGCCGCCCCCTTGGTCCACGTATCGGGCCGTGTCGTTGAAGACGCGCAACAAGGGAACAATGCCGTTGGAGGTGCCGTTGGTGCCCCGGATGTAGGAACCTGTGGCGCGGATGTTGTGGATGCTCAAACCGATGCCGCCGGCGGACTGCGAAATGCGCGCGGTCTGCTTCAGCGTGTCGTAGATGCCGTCGATGGAGTCGTCCTTCATCTGCAGCAAAAAGCAGCTGGACATCTGGGGTTTGGGCGTTCCGGCGTTGAAGAGCGTGGGCGTGGCGTGGGTAAACAGACCCTTGGACATCATGTTGTAGGTCTCCACCGCCGCCTCAATGTCGTCCTTGTGGATGCCCACGGACACCCGCATGAGCATGTGCTGGGGACGCTCGGCTACCTTGCCGTCGATCCGGAGCAAGTAGCTGCGCTCCAAGGTTTTGAAACCAAAGTAATCGTAGTTGAAGTCGCGGTCGTAGATGGCGGCGGAATCCAAGCGCTCGGCGTGCTGCTCAATGACTTCCATGACGTCGTCGGCTACCATGGGCGCGGCCTTGCCGGTCTTGGCATTGACATACGTATAAAGAGCGCGCATGGTCTCGCTGAAGGACTTGGTGGTGTTCTTGTGCAGGTTGCTCACCGCCACACGTGCAGCGAGTTGAGCGTAGTCTGGGTGGCGAACCGTCATGGACGCAGACACCTCCGCGGCCAGGTTGTCCAACTCGGAAGTGGTCACACCGTCGTACAGACCCTCAATGACGCGCATGGCCACGGCAACGGGATCCACCAACGGACTCAGTCCATAGCAAAGTTTTTGAATCCGCGCGGTGATTTTGTCGAACTTGACCTCTTCGCGGTGGCCGTCGCGTTTAACTACATGCATCATGGGGGGTACTTTCTGATCGGTGGGCTAATGGGGTGAAGGGTGCGCGGGCTTTTAGAAGTCTGCGTCTAAATTGAAGGCTGCGTCCGCAGCGGCTTCCTCTTTGGTGCCAACGCCGGCTTTGCGGTACTCGGCCACGCGCTTTTCAAAGAAATTCGTCTTGCCTTCCAAGGAGATCATTTCCATGAAGTCAAACGGATTCTCGGAATGGAACACTTTCTCGCACTTCAGCTCGGTCAAGAGGCGGTCGGCTACAAATTCCAGGTAGCTCACCATGAGCCGACTGTTCATGCCAATCAGGTCCACAGGAAGGGACTCCGTGATGAACTCGCGCTCAATGGCCAAGGCCTCCACGATGATCTGCTGAATGCGCTCTTTGGGGACTTTGTTGACCAGGTGGTTGTTGTGCAGGTGCACGGCAAAGTCGCAGTGCATGCCTTCGTCGCGGGAAATCAGCTCGTTGGAGAAGGTCAATCCGGGCATGAGGCCGCGCTTCTTGAGCCAGAAAATGGAGCAGAATGCACCACTGAAGAAGATGCCTTCTACGGCTGCGAATGCAATCAACCGCTCTGCAAAGGAGGGGGAGTCAATCCAGCGCAAGGCCCAATCTGCCTTCTTCTTGATGGCGTCGAAGGTGTCGATGGCGTGGAACAATTTGTCGCGCTCGGCGGGGTCCTTGATGTAGGTGTCGATCAACAACGAGTAGGTTTCGCTGTGGATGTTCTCCATCATGATTTGGAACCCGTAGAAAAACTTGGCCTCGGTGTACTGCACCTCGTTCACGAAATTCTCCGCCAGGTTTTCGTTGACGATTCCGTCCGACGCCGCAAAAAAGGCCAAAATGTGCTTGATGAAGTACTGCTCCTCCGCGGTGAGTTTGGTTTCCCAATCCACCAAGTCCTGACTCATGTCAATTTCTTCCGCCGTCCAAAAGCTCGCTTCTGACTTCTTGTAGATGTTCCAAATATCGTGGTGTTCAATGGGGAAAAGCACAAATCGGTTGCGGTTGTCGCGCAGTATGGGCTCGTCGTTGTTGGGCGTATGCATATTTGGTAACTTTTTGATAATCAGTACTTTACGTTTTTGCAGGGGGGCAGGCAAGCCTGCAGTCGGTCTTCTGCTCTACAAATCTTGCGAATCAATCGGGGCCCTGCAAGCGGTAGATTTTAACATTCGGGGGTAGTTTTCAACACTCCCAGCAAGAGCCCACTGCAGTAAAGCCGCGTGGACGTTGGTATTTGAATTGTGCAAGCCCCTTTCGGACTATTTTGCGAAAAATTAATTCACACCGCGTCCGGCGAATTGTTGATAAACTCACCCACTTCGGACAGCTCCGCGTACCACGTTTCCCCGTAGGCCCGAATCAGGGGCTCCTTGAGGAACTTGTAGATTGGAACTTTCAGGGATTCACCCAGTTGGCACGCCGGAGCGCAGACGCTCCAGCGGTGGTAGTTCAACGCGTCATAAGACCGATAACGGGTTACGCGGATGGGGTATAAATGGCAAGACAACGGTTTCTTAAACGAGACGGCGCCGTCCCGGTGCGCTTGTTCAATGGCGCACAAAGCCGTACCGCGGTCGTCAAAAACTACGTAGGCACACGCGCCGCCGGGAGACACCAACGGAGTTACTTTTTCGCCGTCCACATCCGTCACCCATGCCCCTTCGCGCGCCAGAGCCGCGCGCCCTTCGTCGTTGAGGTACGGATCCACCGCCGCTTGTATGGACTCCAGCACCGCACATTCGTCGTCGGACAACGGAGCACCGCTGTCGCCTTCAATGCAACACGCCCCTTTGCAGGCGGTTAAATCACAGACAAATGCGTTGCTGAAGACAGACTCTGCCACAATGGTTTTTCCCACCTCTACCATAGGTTCAAAGGTAGGAGATGAAGTACCTTTGCGAGGCATTATGGGATTCTCATTCTCGGAAATACTTTCGGCCACCATGGTCTTGTTTGCGGTGATTGACATCGTGGGGAGCATCCCCTTGATCGTCTCCCTCCGCGAGCGGGTGGGCCACATTCAATCGGAAAAAGCGACGGTGGCGTCCGTGGTCATCATGGTGTTGTTTTTGTTCTTCGGCGACGCCTTCCTGCACCTGTTTGGCGTGGACATCCACTCCTTTGCGGTTGCCGGATCCTTTGTCCTGTTTTTCTTGGCCATGGAAATGATTTTGGGCATTCGCATCTACCGAGACGCAGAACCGGAATCCGCCAGCATTGTGCCCATTGCCTTTCCGCTGGTAGCGGGCGCGGGCACCCTCACCACCTTGGTCTCCATCAAAAGCCAGTTCGCCGCCATCAACATCCTCATCGCTATTCTCTTAAATGCCATTCTGGTGTACTTGGTTTTGAAAAATTCCAAACGCATTGCGGACGTCATCGGCAAAAACGGAATCAACATACTGCGCAAAGTGTTCGGCATTGTGCTGCTCGCCATTGCGGTCCGACTCTTCACCTCCAACTGGTCAACTCTACTCGCATGAGCCTTACCCCCGAAGACCGCTTCAAAGCGGTTGTAGCCCACGCCAAAGAATACGGCTTTGTCTTCCAAAGCTCTGAGATTTACGACGGACTGGCCGCCGTGTACGACTACGGTCAAAACGGTTCGTTGTTGAAAAACAACCTCAAAGAATACTGGTGGCGCTCCATGGTGCAACTGCACGAAAACATCGTGGGCATTGACTCCGCCATTTTCATGCACCCCACCACCTGGAAAGCCTCCGGACACGTGGACGCCTTCAACGATCCCTTGATCGACAACAAGGACAGCAAGAAGCGCTACCGGGCCGACGTCTTGGTGGAAGAGTACGTGGAGAAAATTCGCCAAAAGGCAGAAAAGGAAGTTGCCAAAGCCGCCCAACGGTTTGGGGAAACGTTTGACGAGACCTTGTACCGCCAAACCAACCCCCGTGTGGTGGAATACCTTACCAAGGCAGACGCCGTCATGGCGCGCTTTGTTCAAGCCCTGGAGGCCGGCGATTTAGAAGCCGTTCGCCAAGTCATTCTGGACGAGGGCATTGCATGTCCCGTCAGCGGAACCAAAAACTGGACCGAGGTGCGCCAATTCAACTTAATGTTTGGCACCAAAATGGGCAGTGTAGCGGAAGGCTCCACAGACCTCTACCTCCGTCCGGAAACCGCCCAAGGGATTTTTGTCAATTTTCTGAACGTCCACAAAACGGGACGCACCAAGATTCCGTTTGGCATCGCCCAAATTGGAAAGGCCTTCCGCAACGAAATCGTCGCCCGCCAATTTATTTTCCGGATGCGCGAGTTTGAACAAATGGAAATGCAGTTTTTTGTGGCGCCGGGCACCGAGATGGAATGGTACGAGGCCTGGAAAGAAAAGCGCATGGCGTGGCACCGCAACCTGGGCTTCTCCGCGAGCAAGTACCGCTTTCACGACCACGACAAGCTGGCGCACTACGCCAACGCTGCGGCGGACATTGAGTTTGAGTTCCCCTTTGGCTTCAAAGAATTGGAGGGCATTCACAGCCGCACCGATTTTGACTTGCGCAACCACGAAGCGTTTTCCGGCAAAAAACTGCAAGTATTTGATCCGGAGTCCAATTCTTCCTACATCCCTTATGTGGTAGAAACCTCCGTCGGTTTGGACCGCCTCTTCTTGGCGGTACTGTCCACGGCCTACGACGAAGAGACCCTGCCGGACGGATCCGTGCGCACGGTGCTTCACTTGCCCCCCGCGCTCGCCCCCACCAAGGCCGCAATCCTTCCGTTGATCAAAAAAGACGGCTTGCCGGAACTGGCGCACGAGCTCATGAACGCCCTGAAATTTGACTTTCAGGTGGCTTACGACGAGAAGGACGCCATCGGAAGACGCTACCGCCGACAGGACGCATTGGGCACGCCCATTTGCATCACGGTGGACCACGAAAGCCTAACGGACGGCGCAGCTACGCTGCGTTACCGTGACAGCATGCAACAAGAACGTTTGCCCTTCGATGCTATCCCCGCGAAAATCAGGGAAGTGGCTAGTATGGAGGTCCTTTTAAAACAATTGTAAATTTTTTTTCAAGACCCTTGTTGAAGTGTTGAAAATTCCTACCTTTGACCCGGATTTCGAGCTTAACTCACCCAAAAAAACAAAACAAAAATGAAAAAAGTTGCCTTCTTCATGAGCGCTTTCGCTCTGGTGGCTTTGGTTGCTTGCAATGGCGCCGAAGAGACTGCAAACGATGCTACAACTGTTGACACGGTTGTTGACGCTACCGTTGACACTGCTGCTGCTGCTGCTGACACTACAGTTGACGCTGCTGCTGACGCTGAAGCTGCTGCTGAATAATCCAGCACTGCACAACGCAAAGAGAGCCGCCCTTGGGCGGCTTTTTTTATGCGCTGTTGCGCCAAACAACTTGCTGTTAAGGACGCGTGCGCTTCAACAGAGCCAATGCCGCATCCACCGCGTAGTCCCGCGTCAATTGCAGCTCCAAGGAGGCCTGCGCTCCTCGCTGGAAGCGGATTTGCTCCAGCGTCAAGGCAAACCGGATCCACTCCACGTCTTGTTCGGTCATGGAGGCCACCGCCTCTTCCAAGCCGGCTTCGGCCAAGAACTCCCACAAGCGCTCGTCCGTCACCCATACCTCTTGGGTACGCCCTCGGTCCTGTTCGGCCCAAGAAAAGGTCAGTCGGTCAAAGACCTCCAATTGCCGAATGGACCCCAGCCAATGCGGTCCGTACAACGTATCCGACGACAATTCTACGTTCGGACGCAATCCGCCCTTCCCCTCGCCGGCGGCGCCTTTGCCCAAGCGTTGGATGTTTTTCTTTTTGGGCGTGAGGTAAACGGCCGTCGTCAGGCGCAAGCGAGATCCGTCGCGCAACACCCGTTCGTCCTGAACCAAGCCCTTGCCAAAGGTGTTTTTACCCACCAGTAGGGCCCGACGGTGGTCCTGCAATGCCGCGGCAAAAATTTCCGCTGCAGAAGCCGTCTCCCCGTCCACCAAAACCACAACGGCTCCTTTTTCAAAGGATCCACCAGCAGTGGCTACCGTGCGTTCGGGCGGCCCGGATCGGCCCACCGTCCACACCACGGTCTTGCCCGCGGATAAAAACTCATCTGCGGCAGCCACGCCGGACGCCAAAAAACCGCCGCCGTTGCCGCGCAAGTCCACCACCACGCCGGAAAGACGCTCGCGTTTGGCTTGGCGCAAGAAACTCCGAACTTCTTCCGGCGTGTGCTCGCCAAATCGTTCAATGCGCAAGTAGCCCACACGGCCGGAGTCCAGCCGGGCCGCGCGCACACTGGGAACCGCTATGGACGCCCGCTGCACCGTCACTTCACGCACGGTTTTGGCGCGCGGTGACCACACGGAAACCTGAACCGACGATCCTGCAGGCCCTTTCAAAACACCCACCAGACTGTCCGAAGACCAACCCACCACGGGGACACCGTCCACGGCAATCAACCGATCCCCCGGCTTCAGCCCTTTCTTGCGCGCCGGACCCCGCACCGAAACCACCGCCACGGTGTCTCGAATCCACCGGTACTCCATGCCAATGCCGTCGTAAGCTCCCGCCAGCTCCTCCTCCAAGCGCAAGGCGTCGGACTGCGGCAAATAAACCGAATGGGGGTCCAGTCGGCCCAGAACATCGTTGAAGGTGACCTCTACTAAGGAATCAACGGCCACCGGATGAACGTACTCGTCCGCAACAATGCCTAAAAATTCCTGAAACTTGCGCGCCGCCCGGGCTTCCGGACCGGTCTCCCAAGACATTCCGCGGCTGCCCAGCCAAATTCCGGCCCCCAAGCCCAGCAGC
>CANHXZ010000006.1 GCA_947464785.1 Flavobacteriales bacterium
CACCGCCCGCAAAGGCAGCGGCGAAACGAGTCAGTGAGGGGCGAACGACGGGTGCTTTCATGGACCGAAAGTTACAAAGAGCTGCAGGTTAAACCGATGCGATAACGGGGGTTCCTTTTTTCGCGGTAAACGTTTGGCTGCCCACGCCAAATTCGGTGTCCGGCCCGTCCACTACGTTCACCGTGAGGGTGCCGGGGGTGAGCTCCACGTGGAGGGTGGCCCCGCGCCACACCAAGTGGAAGGCGAGTCTAGTCCAAGCGGCGGGCAAGGCCGGCTCAAAGGTGAGTTGCTCGCCCACCAAGCGCATGCCGCCAAAGCCGTGCACTACGCTCATCCAGGCGCCGCCCATGGCGGTGACGTGCAAGCCCTCGCGTACCTCGTGGTTGTAGTCGTCCAGGTCCAAGCGCGCGGTGCGCAAATAGAAGGCGTAGGCCTGCTCCGCGTAGCCCAAGCGGGTGGCCAGGATGGTGTGCACGCTGGGACTGAGGGAACTCTCGTGCACCGTGAAGGGCTCGTAGAAGTCAAAGTGGCGGCGCAAAAGTTCGCGGTCCGTGCGGTCTTCAAAGAAGAACATGCCTTGCAGGGTGTCTGCCTGTTTGATGTAGGGCGAGCGCAGGATGCGGTCCCAGCTCCATTTTTGGTTGATGGGGCGTTGCGCGGGATCCAAATCCGCCACCGGCACCAAATCTTTGTCCAGGAAGCCGTCTTGCTGCAAAAAGAGCTGTTTTTCTTCCCAAAACGGGTAGTACATGCGGGTGCGAACGTCCGCCCAATGCGCCAATTCTTCCTCCGCCCGGAATAGGGTTTTGGTAACAATCCGCGCGTAGTCCGACGGATGCTGCTCGCGCACGTACTGGGCCGCGTAGGCGGCGTACTCCAGGCACCAGGCGGCCATGAAGTTGGTGTAGTAGTTGTTGTTGACGTTGTTTTCGTACTCGTTGGGACCGGTGACGCCCAGCATCACGTAGGCCTGGCGGTGTTCGGACCAGTTGACGCGTTGGGCCCAAAAACGGGCAATGCCCAGCAGTACTTCCAAGCCAAATTCCGCCAGGTAGGCGCGGTCCAGGGTGTAGCGCTCGTAGGTGTAAATGCCGTACGCGATGGCGCCGTTGCGGTGGATTTCCTCGAAAGTGATCTCCCATTCGTTGTGGCACTCCTCCCCGTTCATGGTGACCATGGGGTAGAGGGCAGCTCCGTTTTTGAAGCCGAGTTTGGCCGCGTTCTCGATGGCCTTGTCCAGGTGTTTGTACCGGTATACCAGCAAATTGCGGGCCACTTTGGGGTCTGCGCTGGCCAGGTAGAAGGGCAGGCAGTAGGCCTCGGTGTCCCAGTAGGTGGACCCGCCGTACTTCTCGCCGGTAAAGCCCTTGGGTCCAATATTCAAGCGTTCGTCGACGCCCGTAAACGTTTGCAGTAGATGAAAAATATTGAAGCGGATGCCCTGCTGCGCGGCCTCATCCCCGTCGATCGCAATGTCTGCCGTGTCCCACTTGGCGCGCCACGCCGCGCGGTGCTCCGCCAACAGGGCGTCCCAACCCGCCGCCGCCGCCTCGCGTGCCCGCTCGGCCGCGCGCACCGGAACCTCTTGCGCGGGGGCATTAAACGACGAAACCACGCCGGCGTACTTGGTCAACACCAGCGTCTGGCCGGCGTTCACGGGCCCCTCCCAGGAGTTTTCCGCCCAGCCGGTGCGCGCTTCCGCGCTCCAGGTGCCTTCAGCAGCAGGGGCCGCTCCCGCGGCGGACGGGCTTGAAGCAGATGCTCCCGCGGCGAGTTCGCCGCCTTCCGCCCATTCCCACGTGCAGTGCTGCGCCGCGGCCACGCGAAACTCGGATTTCTTGGTCTCGGAAACCACCCAGCCCTCGCGGTTGGCGGCCTGCGCGTCTTGCGCGTTCCAAAATGTTTCTTCCCAGTTGGCGTCGTGGTTGGTGACGTTGAAATCCAAGGCTGCGGCCAAGCGAACGTTCGCGTGGTGGTCCACATTCAGTGCGAAGCGAACGGCGCCGATTTCGTCCCGAACGATGCTCAAGATGCGCGTCGCCTCCACCGAAACCCGGGTGCCGTCGGGCATTTGGGCCGTAAAGGTGCGCGTCAAAACGCCGTGTTCCAGGTCCAGCTCGCGGTAGAAGGATTCCACCGCACAGGTGTTCAGGTCCAGTTCGACGCCGTTGACTTGCGCGCGAATGGCGATCCAGTTGACGCTGTTCAGGACTTTGGCGAAGTACTCCGGGTAGCCGTTTTTCCACCAGCCCACCTTGGTTTTGTCTGGGTAGTACACGCCGGCGATGTAGGAGCCGGGCAAGGTGTCTCCCGTAAAAGTTTCTTCGTGGTTGGCGCGTTGCCCCATCCGTCCGTTGCCCAAAGCAAACAAGCTTTCGGACTCGATGTGGCGCTCTGCATTCCACTGGTTTTCAATCAGTTTCCAGGGGTGAATGGCCACGTGGGCGGCGCGCTTGGTGCTGAGAACGGAGGAAGACATGCGGGGTACGGTCGTTTTAGGAAGGGAGGTGGGTGTTGGGGGTTGCGGCGCCATCAGCAGGGAAGTGAGTGGCCGCGGCGGCGTGAGCGGAAGCGGCGAGGCGTTCGGCCGCGGCGCCTTCAGCACCAGCGTGAGCGATCGCCGCGGCGCGTGCCTCAAGATCGGCTACCAACGAGCGTGGATCTTGGTCTTGGAGGTCCGGAAGCACGCGGTGTGCTTTGGGAAGGGCCTCCGGCGTGCCCAAGCCCAGGGCGAGCATTCCGGCGCAGAGCGCCGCTTCAATTCCGGCAGCGGCGTCTTCCACCACCAAGCATTCGTGGGGTTCAAGGTTCAGTTTGCGTGCGCCTTCCAGAAAGACCGACGGATCCGGTTTGCTGGCGGTGACGTCGTTGCCGTCCACCGTGGCGTCAAAGAGGTTCAGTATCCCCACCAGTTCCAGGATGGGCAGGGCGTTTTTGCTGGCAGAACCCAGGGCAATTCGGTAGCCCGCTTCGCGTGCGCTGCGCAGGAATTCGGTGGCTCCGGGGAGGACGTCGGCCGAGGTCATGGTCGTAACGTACTCCAGGTACCAAGCGTTTTTGGTGGCCATCCAACGTTCCATCTCCGGCTCGGGCAGCGTTTGGCCGCCCCAGGCCAGGATTTTTTCCAGGGAGGCACGTCGGGAAACGCCCTTGAGTTGTTCGTTTTCGTCGTGGCCAAAGGCAATGCCCAATTCGCCGGCCATGCGTTGCCACGCCAGGAAGTGAAACTTGGCGGTGTCCACCAAGACGCCGTCCAGATCAAAAAGAATGCCGCGGATCATGCGCGGGCGGGCTGCAGAATGTGCAACACGTCCAGGTGGTAGCGAATCAAGTTGTTCACGGGCTTGGCTTGGGTCCTGCCGTACACCAGGCCGCGGTTGTTGACTTCTTCCACCAACAAAGCCTCAAACGTTTTTGCTACCGACCCCACAAAGTTGACTTCAGCGGCACCGGTACGGGCTTCCTCGTAGCAGAGCACGTGGATGTCCAGAAACTTGGCAAAACCGTCGCGCACGATGTTTTCGATGTACGGGTGGTTGGCGTGGGCACCGGCAAATCGGCTGTAGGAAGCCAAGTAAACGTTTGCGTGGGGCTTGTTGTACACCGACGTAAAGATTTCCTCTTTGCTGGGGTGGTACGTTTCCACAAAGTCTGCGTACAGTTCAGCAGGCATCAATTTGTAGAGGTAGTCGGCCACCAAACGCTTGCCAATGAAGCTGGCGGAACCTTCGTCCCCCAAGATGTAGGCCAGCGCGGGAACTTCCTCGCGGATTTTGCTGCCGTCGAAGTAGCAGGAATTGCTGCCCGTGCCCAAGATGCAGGAAATCTGCGGCTTGCCGGCGTAGGTAGCGAAGGCGGAGGCGTACAAATCGTGGTCCACACGCACGGTGGCCTGCGGAAACACGCGGGACAGCCCTTCCGTAACCACGGCGTTGAGGGCGTCGCTGCTGCATCCGGCTCCGTAGAACCAAATTTGATGCACTTGGGAGGCGTAGGCCATGACTTCAGCCTGGCCCCGGAGTTCCTTCTCAATAACGTCTGCGGAATGGAAGAAGGGATTGAAACCCATCAAATTCCAGCGGTTGACTTCCACTCCTTGGCCGTTGAGCAACACCCAGTCTGCCTTGGTGGAACCGCTTTCTACAATAAATACCATGGCATCAAGTTACAAAGCAGCGTAGCGCTCTACCAAATCGGCCATGCGCGCGGAATAACCGGCCTCGTTGTCGTACCAACCCATGATTTTCACCAGGGTTCCGTTGGCGGCGGTGAGGTCGGAATCAAAAATGCAGGAGTGCTTGTTGCCCACAATGTCAATGCTCACCAAGGGTTCGGTGGAGTACTCCAAAATGCCTTTCAACGGCCCGTTGGCGGCGGCCTTCATGGCGGCGTTGATTTCTTCTTTGGTGGTTTCGCGCTCCAGCTCAATGGCCACGTCCGTGGCGGAACCGGTGAGTACGGGGACGCGCATGGCGTATCCGTCCAATTTTCCTTTCAGTTCCGGAAGCACCAGGGCCACGGCTTTGGCCGCTCCGGTGGTGGTGGGGATGATGCTGTAGGCAGCGGCACGAGCGCGGCGCAAGTCGCTGTGGGGGGCGTCTTGCAGGCGTTGGTCGCTGGTGTAGGCGTGTACGGTGGTCATGAAGCCTTTCTTCACGCCAAAGTGCTGGTGCATGACCTTCATCATGGGCGCCAAGCAGTTGGTGGTGCAGGAAGCGTTGGAGATGATGGTGTCCTCAGACGTCAACTCGTGGTCGTTCACGCCCAAAACGATGGTTTTTACGCCGCTTTTGGCCGGGGCCGACAGGGCTACTTTTTTGGCACCTGCTTCCAAGTGCTTGCCCAAGCTGTCGGCGTCCGTGAAGAGGCCGGTGGATTCTACCACCACGTCAATGCCTAGGGCGCCCCAAGGCAGTTGCGCAGGGTCTTTGATGGCCGTTACTTGAATGGATTTTCCGTTGATGATCAAGCTGTTTTCCGTGTGCTCAACAGTTCCTTGGAACTTTCCGTGGGCGGTGTCGTACTTCAGCAAATGGGCCAAAACCTCCGTTTTGGTAAGGTCGTTGATGGCGACTACTTCCACGCGGTTGTTGGCAACCAGGTTGCGGAAGGTCAGGCGGCCGATGCGGCCAAATCCATTGATGGCAACTTTTTTCATGCTTTGTGCAGTTAAAATCAAGTCAAAAATTAGATGGAGAGAATTTTGGCCACGCGCAGGAGTTCCAGGTCCAGCGGGGCTTTGTTGAAAATCGCTTGTTGGAAAAAGGTATGGGTGATGCGTCCGTCCACCACGCCCACCATCAAATCGGACTTGCCGTTGAGCAAGGCTTCCACGGCCGCAACGCCCAATTGACCGGCGTTCACGCGGTCCAGGCAACTGGGCGCGCCGCCACGTTGGAGGTGCCCCAGAATGGTCACCTTGGTGTCCGCATCCGGAAAACGAGCGCGAACGGCGTCCGCAATGTCGAAGGTGGAACCGATTTTGTTTCCTTCCGCCACCACAATGATGTTGGAGGTTTTCTTGTTCTCAGCACCGCGCTCCAGGGAGGCAATGACTTCTTCTAGGGTGGTGTTCTGCTCGGGAAGGATCACCGCCAAGGCGCCCGTGGCCAAGCCCGTGTGCAGGGCAATGAAGCCGGCGTCGCGCCCCATGACCTCCACAAAAAAGAGGCGGTTGTGGGAATTGGCGGTGTCGCGAATCTTGTCGATGCACTCCATCACGGTGTTGCACGCGGTGTCGTACCCAATGGTGAGGTCCGTCCCAAAGAGGTCGTTGTCTATGGTGCCCGGAATGCCCACCACGGGAATGCCGTGCTCTTCCCACAAGAGGTGTGCGCCGGTGAAGGTTCCGTTTCCGCCAATGACCACCAGCCCGTCGATGCCCTGGGCGCGTACTTGAGCCGCCGCCTCAGCCCGCCCTTCGGGCGTTCGAAAGCGATCCGACCGCGCCGATTTCAGCACAGTACCCCCCATGTCCAGAATGTTTTTGACGCTCTTGGCGTTCAATTCTGCGGTTTCGCCCGCGATGAGGCCGTCGTACCCGCGGTACACGCCCAACACCCGTTTGCCGTAAAAAACGCCGGCCCGCACCACGGCACGGATGGCGGCGTTCATGCCGGGAGCGTCGCCCCCTGAGGTTAAAACTGCTAACGTTTTCACGAGTGCAAAGATGCGCCTTTTTTGCGCGCGCAACCAAAGATAGTGTATTTTTTACACTATACAAGAAGGTGTCCCAATTACACCTATTCCATTATCTTTGTTAACCTATGGTAAATCCAAACGTTTCCGTGGACTGCGTCGTATTTGGTTTCGACGGCGACGGACTCAATGTTTTGTTGATCGAACAGAAGGACGTGGGCCAGCGCATCCGCTTGGCTTTGCCCGGCGATTTGGTGCTGGACGAGGAGAGTTTGCACGAGGCCGCCCAGCGGGTTTTGTGGGAATTGACGGGCCTAGCGGGCGTTTACCTGCACCAGTGCGGCGCATTTGGAGACCCCAACCGCGTTCGGGACGTGAAGGATTTGGCGTGGCTGCAGAGCTACCGCGAAAACCCGCAGGCGCGCGTCATCACGGTGGCCTACTTTGCCCTCTTGAAAAGCGAGGACTTCAACCCCCACGCCTCCAGTTTTGCGGAGCGGGTGTTTTGGCAACCCGTCTACCAGGTTCCGGAATTGGCCTTTGACCACAACTCCATTTTCAGCCAAGCCTTGCGCATCCTCCGCAAGGAAATGCGCCACCGCCAGGTGGGCCACGAACTGCTCCCGGAAAAATTCACCCTGAGCCAGTTGCAAACCCTGCACGAGGCCATCTTTGGTGAAATGCTGGACAAGCGCAACTTCCGCAAGAAAATCATCAAGGAAAAGTGGGTGCTCCCCTTGGAGGAAAAGCAGAAAGGCGTGGTGCACAAGCCGGCCCGACTCTACGAAATCAACGCAAACACCCCGGTATTGGAGGAGTAAGGAGTTCCGCCTCCGGGGTACGCAGGCCATCTACCGCGCCGGTGGCCACGCGCGCCTTCAGAGCCTTCGCCCATTCCCATTCCCAAAACGAACCCACGAGCAACCTACCGCATGGAACAAAAACGACTCTCCTTTTGGCAAATCTGGAACATGAGTTTTGGATTCTTGGGCATCCAGTTTGGCTTTGCCCTGCAAGGCGGATTCATGTCCACCATCTTCCAAAACCTGGGCGCCAGCAAAGACGAATTGCCCGGATTGTGGATTGCCGCGCCGCTCACCGGTCTGCTGGTGCAGCCCATCATTGGCTACCTGTCCGACCGCACGTGGAGCCCGCGGTGGGGCCGACGCCGTCCGTACTTCTTGGTGGGCGCTGTCCTCAGCACCTTGGCGCTGTTTTTCGTGCCCAGCTCCCCAACACTATGGATTGCAGCCGGTTTCCTTTGGATTCTGGACGCGTCGATCAATATTTCCATGGAGCCGTTCCGCGCCCTGGTGGCCGATAAATTGCCCGACGAGCAACGTTCCTACGGTTTTGTGGCACAGACCTTGATCATTGGTATTGGTACGTGGATTGCCAGCAACTTGCCTTGGTTGGTGAGCACCCTGGGCGTTTCCACCACCGCACCGGAAGGCCAAATCCCGCCGTCCGTGCACTGGGCGTTTGCCATTGGTGCCCTTGTCTTCATGGGCTCCATTCTGTGGACCGTCTTCACCACCACGGAAGAACCTCCCGCAGATATGGAGGCATTTCGTGCGCACCGCCGCGAAACGGCCGGCTTGGGTGGCGCCTTGCGCGAGATCACCAGCAGTTTCCGCTACATGCCGACCGTGATGTGGAAGTTGGGATTGGTGCAGTTTTTCAGCTGGTTTGCCTTCTTCACCATGTGGAACTTTGCCTCGCCCGCCTTGGCCGAACACGTGTACGGCGCGGTGATGCCTTTGGAGGGCGCCGTGGACTACCTGGCGCAAAAGGCCGCGTACAACGAGGCCGCGGCCACCGTGGGCAGTTCCATGGGCATGTACGGTTTGAGTTCCATGGCCTTTGCCTTTTTGCTCACGCTCTACGCGGCGAAACGCGCTCTGAACCGACGGTTGGTGCACTTGCTTTCGCTGGCGGCCGGCGGTGCCGGCTTCTTGCTGATGGTGTACGTCACCCAGCAGAACGACGGTCTCTTGAATGTAGCTTTTGCTTTAATCGGAATAGCTTGGGGCAGCATTTTGTCCATGCCGTACGCCATCTTGTCCAGCGAGGTGGATCCGGCCAAAATGGGCATCACCATGGGCCTCTTCAACATGTTCATCGTCATCCCGCAAATCGTTGCGGCATTGGGCGGCATCAACTGGGCCTACAAGACGTTCTTGGGCGAGGCCACCATCAACACCATGGTTCTGGCGGGCATCAGTTTGCTGCTGGGCGCGGTGTCTTCCCTCGTACTCCCCGCCAAGAAAGGGTAGTTCCGAAGTTCCGGTTTGGTTGGAAAAAAGGGGGACCCCCGGGCGCGCAGCGCCCGGGGGTCCCCCTTTTTTGGTGCCGTTGGCGGCGAGCTAGCTCAAGCGCGCCTTACCGCTGAAACTCAAAGATCTCGGACGACCACGCTCCGGCTTCCCAACGCTCGGTCAAGCGCACCGGGGCGCGGTCCAAGGCGCGAACGGCGTCCCGCTTTTTGTTCAGCAGCTCGTCAAACCGCTCCATGGATACCGTGGCCGGTTGGTCGCTGGCGTTGACCACCGTCAAGATCAGTCGGTCTTGCGTGTACCTCGCCACCGCGTACAGTCCGTTTTCCGGCGCAAACTGCATCATTTTTCCGTTGTGCAGTGCGGCTTGAGACTTGCGGTAGTTCCCCAACTTTTGCACAAAGTCAAAGGCCTCTTGCTCCTGCGGCGTCCGTCCGGCGGCGGTGAACGCATTGCGCGGGTCTCCCGACCAACCGCCCGGAACGTCTTCGCGCATGGTGCCGTGGTTTTCCGTGGACTTCATCAACAGCTCCGTCCCGTAGTACAAGCAGGGAATGCCCCGGAGGGTGTACAGCAGCGTCAACCCCAATTTGTACTTGCGGAGGTCCTCCCCGCACAGCCCAAAATACCGACCCTCGTCGTGGTTGTCTGCAAAGGTCACGAGTCGGTAGGGATCCTGGTACAGGTAATCGCCGGCCAGGGATTGGTACAGTTTGCCCACGCCTTCGTTCCAGCCCGACGCCTTCGTCACGGTTTCCTTCAGGGCGAAGTAGGTTTGGAAGTCGGTGACGGAATTCAACCGGTTGTCCGACGGCCGCAGCGGAAAGCCGCCCGCAAAATAGGCCTGGCTTTGGTGGTTGTGCACCCAGGTTTCGCCAAACAAGACCATGCGCGGGTAGTGGGTGCGCACCACCTTGTTGAGGCGGGCCATGAAGTTTTGGTTGGGGTAGGTGTAGGTGTCTATGCGCAGCGCGTCGATGCCCGCCTCCTCAATCCACCACAGGGTGTTTTGAATCAAGTAGTTGGCAGCATCCTTGTTCTCCAAATTCCAGTCCGGCATGGCGTCGTCGAACCAGCCGCGTTCAAAAAAGTCCTTGTCCCGCTGGGAGGCGTACGGGTCAAACAGCGTGGTTTCGCGGTAGTTGGAGCGCGGGTACTTCTTTTTGGGGTTGAACCAAGTGGAGTCCGGCTGCGCTTGGTGGAGGTAGTGCCGGTCTCCGGAGTGGTTGTACACCACGTCCATCACGTGCTTCATGCCGCGCTCGTGCAGGGCGTTAGACAGGCGCAAAAGGTCTGCGTGGGTCCCAAAGCGCGGATCCACCAAGTAGTGGTCCGTGATGGCATACCCGTGGTAGGAGGCGCGCACTTGGTTGTTGGCCAGCCAGGGGTTGATCCAAACGGCCGTAACGCCCAAGGACTGAACGTAATCCAAATGCTTTTCAATGCCCACCAAATCGCCGCCGTGGCGGTCGTAAGGTTCCTTGCGGTTCAGGCTCATCTCCAGCTGTCCGTCCACGCGGTCGTTCTTGGGGTCGCCGTTGGCAAACCGGTCCGGCGTGATCAAGTACATCTGGTCCGACGCGTCCAGCCCCATGAGCTGCCGTTTGGAGGCGTCGCGCGGTTTCAAGGCGTACGTGAAATTCAGGGTGCCCGACGGCGTTTGCACGGCAAAGGGCAGGTTCACCGGTTGCGCGTTGGGGTCCAACCAAAGCACAATCTTCAAGTATCCACCGTTCTTCAAAACCGTGCTGGACAGCATCTGCACGTCCTTGTTTTTGAATTGCGGCACGGCCTGGCACTTGCCCTGAAAGGATGGGGACTTAACCAAAAGCCGAAGGGTGTCGTTGGCCATGCCCACCCACCAATGCGGCGGATCCACCCGTTCGGGGGCCGTTGGGCCTTTGTCTGCCCAAGCAAATCCAAGTGTGAGGAAGAGCAGTGCGGAGGTACTTAGGGTGCGGTTCAAGGTGTTTTTCCAGGTCATGGGCGGTACAGTGTTTGGGAAACGAAGGTAGGGTTTTGGGCAAAAAAAAGGGGCCGCATGCGGCCCCCCTTTTTCCCTAACCCAGAGAAAAATATTACTTGGTAACGAATACCTTTTCTACGGATTTAACACCGTTGGCAACGATTTCAACCATGTAGGTGCCCATTTCAACAGCACCGCCGTTGTTGGCATCCAGATTCCAAACGAAGCTGTGGTTGCCGGCTTCCAAAGAACCAGCGGCCAAAGTCTTCACTTCCTGACCCAACAGGTTCATAACGCGTACGGATACGTCGCCAGCCTTGCGGGTAGAGAAAGCTACTTTAGTGAAGTCAGCAGCAGGGTTTGGAGAAACGGTCAAGTCGTTCAAAGACAACTCGCGGGTGCTCAAGTTCGGTGAAGAACCGTCGCACTGGAAGCAAGCGTCGTAGCAGAACAAGAAAGCAGCGTTGGCGGTAGGTACCACCAAAGTGCGGTTGATGTTGCCGGAACCGTCGTCCACGCCGCAGTTGTCCGTAGCGATGGTAGAACCAGAAGTTCCTTCGTTGGTGCCCCAATCGTTGTTGACAAACTTGTACAATTGCGTAACACCAGCTGCAGAAGCAGGGTAATCCACGGTGATGGACCAGATGTTGCTTCCTTCGTCCGTCATGGCAGAGGCAGCGTTGCTGGGAGACCAATCGGCCATGGCCGTACCGCCGGTGGTAGCACCTTGCGTTTGGAAGTTACCGCCTACGCGCATGCCGTTAGCACCCAAGGTGGCGCCAGAAGCCAAGTAATCGGTAATGTCCACTTTGAAAGTCACGGAGACTTGAGCGAAAGCTGCGCTGGCAACCAGGGCAGCAGCAAGAGTAAGGGTTTTTTTCATTTTTTTGTGTGTATTAGGAAATTGGGTTGAGGGTCTAAGGTAAAAAGTTTTAGTTTACAAAAATCAATAATTGGGGTTCTGAATGAGGTTGGGATTTGCCAGAACATCGGATGCGGGCAGTGGATACAAATCCAAGTGGGTGCCCGTACCCATGCCTTCCTTTACACCGCCCTTGAACGGCCAAATGTAGGAGCTTCCTGCAAATTTGCCGAAGCGCACCAAGTCTTGCCGACGGTGTCCTTCGTAGTGCAGCTCGCGCATGCGCTCGTCCAGGATCAGCTGCAAGTTGAGCGATGCTGCCTGGTTGCTGCTGTTGCCGTAGGCGCGGGTGCGGAGGTCGTTGAAGTAGCCCAAGGCCGTACCCAAGTTGGTACCGGTGCGCACGGCGCATTCGGCGTACATCAGGTAGATGTCAGCCAAGCGGAACATGGGGAAATCCACGTCTACAAAAGTAACGGGTTCCACTCCGGGGTTGCCGTTGCGGTCCACGTTGCGCCATTTGGTCACCACGTAACCTTGGTAGGGATCCGCAAAGTCGTCGATGGTGTCCGACTGACGGGTGTAGGTGGTGTCCGCGTTTGCTCCAACCCCGGCAATTTCGCGCCCGCGGATGCCGAAGGTGTAGCGCGAATCCAGGCTGTCGTTTAACACGTCGGAAAACGACTTGCGTGCGCGCATTCCCTGCCAGGCAGAGGTGGTGCCGTAGTCAATTCCGTAGAGTTGGTTGTGCATGCTGCCGTGCACCAGGAAGGTGGTGCCGCCGTAGTTGCGCGTGCGGTTTCCGTCAAACGGCACGGCAAAGATGAACTCTGGGCTCAAGTGGTTGTCTGCCAAGAACATGTGGCGATAATTGGGATCCAGCGAGTAGCCCTCCTGAATGGCCTTTTCGCAGTCTGCCATGCATTCGGCCCACTTGGGCGTGCCGGTGTACACTTCGGCGTTCAAGTAAACCTTGGCGCGCAAGGCGTACAAGGCACCTTTGGAGGCGCGGCCGTACATCGTGTTGATTCGGTTGGGCAAGTCGGCTTCAACCGCGTTCAACTCGTCCACCACGTAGGCGTAAATTTCCCCGCGGGTTTTGCGCTCCGGATAGTAAACGCCGGGGCGGTCGGACTCGTCCACAAAGGGAATGTTGCCGTAGAGGTCCATGGCGTGGTAGTAGCTCAGGGCGCGCAAGAAGCGGGCTTCGGCCTTCATCTGCTTGATCACCAACTTTTGCTCCGCCGTGAACCCTTTGCTGTCCGTCCACTCGTCCGTGGTGTAGCGAATGAATTCGTTGGTCAGGGCAATTTGGTAGTACGTGCGGTAGTAGAAGCTGTTGACGAACGAGCTGGTAGGATCCCAGGTCATGGTGACCAATTCCGGTACGCCGGGGTCGTTCCAGCCGCAAACCACTTCATCTGTGGGCAATTCCTGCAGGTTCCACAGCAAGCGAATGTACTGAGAGAAGCCTTCGTCGATTCCGGAAATGTCTGGCTGGCCCGCGGGACCGTTGTTGCCGGACACCGCAAGACCGCCGTACAGCTTGGCCAAGACGTTGTCGTAGTTTTCAAAGTCGGAGTAAACCGCCTCTGCATTCATTCCGTACTTGGGCGTAAGGTTCAAATCCTTGGCGCACGAACCCACCAGCAAAGCGACGCCGGCCAAAAGGGAAAGGTTTTTCGCAATTTTCATCGGTTCGGGAGATTACAGTTGAACATTGAGTTGGATGTTGAACACGCGCGGACGGGGGTACAGGTTGTTGTCTATACCACCTGCAATTTCTGGATCCAGTCCGCGGTACTTGGTGAGGACCAAAGCATTCTGCATGGAGATGTTCAGGCTGGACGCAAAGCGGTCCTTGTAGAGTTTGCCCAGATTGTAAGACAGGTACAGGTTGTCCAAACGCAGGTAAGAGGCGTTTTCCAGGTAGTAGCTGGACAGGTACTGCGGGGTGCGGAACTGGCTCTCCAAGAAGTCGCTGGTGAGGTTGGTCAGGTGGGGTTGCGAACCGCCTACGGAGAAGTAGTTTCCGTTGACCGAACGTACGTTGTTGTACACGTACTGGCCCAATTCCGCGCGAACGGTGGCACCGCCGCTCCAACGCTTGTGGGAGAAGTTCAAGCTCATGCCAAACAAGGTGCGGGGTTCGGGAGTCCTATTTCGGAAAACCTTCAAGTCCGCGGTGTTGATGACGCCGTCGCCGTTCTGATCTACGTAGGCTTCGATATCGGAGATTTTACCGTCGCCGTCGATGTCTACCGTTCCGGAGTAGCTTCCCAAATTCGGCGTGGTACTCTTCTCTATGGGGCGTCCGTTCGCGTCAAAGCGCTGTTCGAAGCCAAAGTACGTGAACATGGGGTTGTTCAAGGCGTGGATCTGGATGGTGTTGCCCACCCCGCCGGAGATGCCGCCTACCTGGATGCCCGGGCTGGCGGTGTCGTCCACCAGCGCCAATTTCAGGATTTTGTTGCGGTTCAGTGCTCCGTTGACGCCAATTTCAAACGAGGTTGTTTCGTTGGAAACCAATACGAAATTGACGTTGGTCTCAATACCGCGGTTGGACATTTGGCCCACGTTGGTCAAAACGCGGTTGGAGAAGTTGGTTCCTGCGGGGATGGGCACCACACCCAACAGATCGTAGGTGTATTTCTGGTACACGTCCACCGCACCGTTGATGCGGTTTTTCAAGAAACCAAAGTCCAAACCGATGTTCGTGGTGGCCGTTTTTTCCCACTGGAGGTTGTAGTCGTACGCATCCGGACGCAGCATGGTCACGAAGTCGTTGCCAAATTGGTACGACGCCGTGCTGGAGCTGGGCATGTAGTTGGGTATGTACGCGTAGTCGTTGAAAATGTCTTGCTGACCCGTGATGCCCCAACCGGCGCGCCACTTCAAGGTAGAGAAGGTGGTGTTGCCGGCCAAGAAGCTTTCTTTCAACAGGTTGTGCGCCACCGCAGCAGAAGGGAAGAGGCCCCAACGGCTCTCCTTGGAGAAACGGGACGAACCGTCTTGACGCAAGGTGAAGGTGAATAAGTACTTGTCGTAGGCATTCACGTTCCAACGTCCGTAGAAGGACATCAAGGCGTTTTCCGTGAAGAAATCGTTCGCTGCGGGGGCCACCATGGTGTCCGAACCGTCGGCGTTCAAAACCGGGAAGGTGGGGCTGGTGGTGCTCCAATGCTGGAACGAATAACCGCCGGTCAGGTCCGTTTTGATGTTGGGGGACAGGTTGGTTTTGTAGTTGAAGTAGGCTTCCAACAGGCGGTTGGTGCGGGTAGAGGCGTATTGGCCTTTCTCGCCGCCTTGGAACCACTGTGCGGCGGCGGATGCCGGCGTAAAGAATTCACCGTTGGTATTGGACAATTCGCCACCCATGTTGAGGTACAGGTGCAGTTTGTCGTCTGCGGTGGCTTTGTAATCAAAGACGACGTTGCCCAGCAAGCGCGTGTTGTGCCCAATGTCCGTGCGCTGTTCAATCAAACCCAAGGGGTTTTTAGGGGACAGCGCGTTGGGTTCGTTGTTCCGAATCCACTCGAAGTAGCCGCCCAAGGAAGTATCTCCGCTGTAAACGGGCCGAGTGGGGTCAAAAGTGACCGCCGTACCGATGGCGCCGGTGTTGGAGTAATTCTGGGTGGAGTTGATCAATTTACCGGCGAAGTTGGCCTTCAATTTGCCCTTGATCAATTCGGGTGAAGCGTTCAAGCTGGCGCTGTAGCGGGCAAGTTCCGAACGGCGCAATACACCGGTTTCGTGGTACCGTCCCAAGCTCAAACGGTACGGAAGGTTTTTGATGCCGCCGGTGAACGCAATGTTCACGTCTTGCACCATGCCCGTTTGGTAGATCACGTCCTGCCAATTGGTGCGCGTAGCGCTGTCCGTAGGGATGATGGAATCGAAGGTGCTCGCACCGTTGCGGGAAACCTTAGCCCAACCCGGCGCGGTGGCCAATCGCGCGATTTGCGCCTTGGTGCCGTAGGTGTTGATGGCATTGGCAAACTCGTCGGCATCCAATACATTGACTTGGTTGCGGTTGTTGCGCACCGAATAAACCACGTTCAAATCAGCATTGAATGCTTTGCCGGCAGCACCTTTCTTGGTGGTCACGAGGATGACGCCATTCGCAGCGCGCGAACCGTAGATGGCCGCGGCCGAGGCGTCCTTCAAAATGGTAAAGCTTTCAATATCCGCAGGGTTGATCAAGCCCAAGCCGTCTGCTGGGAGACCGTCAATGACTACTAAAGGATCGTTGCTGGCGTTGAGGGAAGAACCGCCGCGGATGCGGATGCGGCTGCCGGCACCCGGCTGGCCGCTGTTGGAGGTGATGCGAACCCCCGGAGTCTTGCCCACAATGAGTTGTTCCGGCGTGGAAAATGCACCGCGTTGGAAGGAGCGAGACTTCACGCTCACCAGGGACCCCGTCAAGTCTTTCGTGCTGGATTGGCCGTAACCAATGACCACGACGTCGTCCAATACGCTGACGTCTTCCGAGAGGATGAAATTCAGGGTTAGGTCCTTGCCCGCAACTACGGAACCGGTTTTGCTGGCGCCTTTGTAGCCCATACCGCTGACCACCAGCTTGTAGGTTCCGGCGGGGACACTCAATTGATAAGCGCCGCTGGCGTTCGTCACAACGGCAAAGGACTTGCCTTCAACTTTAACGCTCACGCCCGGCAAGGTTTCGCCTTTGTTGGACGAAACGGTGCCGCGAATGGTTCCGTTTTGTGCTGCTGCGGATGCGCTGAGTCCCAAGGACAGTGCAGCTGCCGCCAGCCAGTGTAGGGGTTTCATCATGCGAAGATTTTTGTGTTTCCGTGAAATGGAGGTACCAAAGTAGGTAATAAGTGTATTAAATACAATATACCTCCAAAGGTGTCGTTAACATTTTTTTAACCGACCGCGGCTACGCTCTTCAGGGGGACGGCTTGCGACGCGCGCACTGGGAACAAAAAAACCGCCCCGGAACGGGGCGGTTTAGGGGATTTCAAGCAAAACTACCAGCGCGGAGCTTGCCGGAACAGGCGCAACGGCGAGCGCATCAAGCGAACCGTCGGGCTGAACGTTTAGGCGCAGTGCTCTTCAAATGCTTGCAGCAAATTTTCTGCAATCATGTGGGCCGAACGCCCTTCGATGTGGTGGCGCTCAATCATGTGCACCAACTCACCGTCCTTGAACAACGCCATGCACGGCGAGGAAGGAGGAAAAGGCAGCATGAGTTCGCGGGCGCGGGTCACCGCTTGGGTGTCGTTGCCGGCAAATGCGGTTACCAAACGGGTGGGCTTGTGGGCCGCTTGCTGCATGGCCGCTACCACCCCAGGGCGTGCAGTGCCAGCGGCGCAACCGCAAACTGAATTCACCACAAACAATGTGGTGCCTTCCGCGTTTAACAAGGCAGCGTCCACGGCTTCCGGGGTACGCGCTTCAACAAAACCTGCGTGCACCAATTCTTGGCGCATGGGAGCAATCAAATCTTCGGGGTACATACCTTTGGAGCGTCTAGATTTACAATGGAAACAAAGTTACGCCGTTTGGGTTCACGGGGGGGCAAGTGGGCCCTCTTTTTGCTAACGATTCTCGTTGGGTTTGCGCCTCTCTCCGCCCAGGACCCCAAAGCCTGGGTAACGTCTGCGGAAGCCAGTCAAGTTCGCTTCAACGCCTACTCCACCGTGCGCATTACGTCCGTACGGCCCACCTACACCCGCAGCCTGGACGTTCGCACCTGGACCCTGGGGAATACCCACGCGTTGGCAGAGGTTGTGGCACCGGCGCAAGATAAGGGAACGGCCTACCTGCGCGCCAACCAAAAGATGTGGAGCTACCTCCCCAAGGCCAAGCAAGTGGTGCAGTTGCCGTCCTCCATGCTCATGCAGGGCTGGATGGGTTCGGACCTTCAGTTGGATCAGCTGCTGGGTGAGGCCTCGTTTTCCAAAGACTATTCGTTGACGTTGGTTGAAGATGCGGTAACCACCAACGGACGCAAGTGCCGCGTGGTTTCAGCCGTTCCAAAGCCGGGATTGCCGGTGGTCTGGTCTAAAGTTCTGTTGCACCTGGCGTACGACAAGCCGGACGTGGTGCGGGTGCAGTATTTGGACCGTCGGGGCAAGTTGGCCCAAACCTTGGACGTATTGGCGTACAAGACGTTCGACGGCGTTCGCATGCCCGCAGACCTCCGTTTTCAGCCCGCTGGCAAGAAGCAGCACACCCGCATGGAAATCCTGAAATGGGAGAAGCGGCCCGGATTGACGCCGTCCTTTTTTACGGTGGATAAATTGAAGGCGCTTCCCGTTCAATGAGCGCTTTTCAGAAGCCGCCGCAGGCGGCCGTGCGCCTGGCGCTGCGTTTGGCGTGGCGCAATTTGGGGCGCAACCGTCGCCGCAGCGCTATTTCCGTTGCGGCCGTAGCTTTTGCGCTGTTTTTTGCAGTGGTCATGCGTTCGCTGCAGCTGGGCGTGTACGGCCACATGATTGAGACCCTGGTGGGCAATGTTTTGGGCTACACGGAAGTTGCGGCGGAAGGCTATTGGCCCTTGCAGTCTTTGGACGCGGCCCTGCCGGAAAATCCGGAGTGGCTGGCGGCCGTAGAAGCAGACGATCAGGTGGGCAAGGCCGCGCCGCGCGTTGCCGGCTTTGCCTGGCTCAGCGGCGCCAAGGGCGGGAGTGCCGCCCAATTGGTGGGCATTGACGCAGCGCGCGAAAAACGCGGCGTGGGCGACGGCCCGCCCGGAAGCATCTGGCTCGGCCCCGGGTTGGCGCGGCAGCTGGGCGTCACCGTGGGCGACTCCGTGGTGGGTTTGGGCCAAGGCTACCAAGGCAGTTTGGCCAACGGAGGATTTGTGGTGGCCGGCGAAGTCACCGTGGGCAATCCGGATTTGGAGAAGCGTTTGGCCGTCATTTCCCTGACCGACGCCCAGCAGTTTTACGGCGCTTCCGGGCTGTGGACCTCCGTGGTTTTGTCTCCGGACGAACCCACCAACCACCGCGCCGTGGCGGCGCGGCTGCCCCAGGACCACCCGCTGGAAGGAGCCGTTTGGCGCACCTGGGAAGAGCGCATGCCGGAGTTGGACCAAGCCATTCGCGCGGATTCCACCGGTGGGTTGGTGGTGCTGACGGTGCTGTACGTGGTCATTGGTTTTGGCTTGCTGGGCACCATGCTGATGCTGGCGGAAGAGCGCAAACGCGAGTTCAGCATGCAAATTGCGTTGGGGGTTTCCCGCCGGTTGCTGGCGGCAACGGTCTTTCTGGAAGCCACCTTTCTGGCGGCACTGGGTGCCTTGGTAGGGGGAGGCGCCGGCCGGCTGGCCATGGAAATCATGCACGTGTACCCCCTGCGTTTGCGCGGAGAACTGGCGGAAGCCATTGTGCGTCAGGGCTGGGCGCCCATTTTACCCCCCAGCATGGATCCTACCATTGTGGTGACCCACGCCCTGCTCATTTGGTTGTTGGCGGTTCTGGTGGCTTTGTGGCCGGTGCGCGCTGTGTTTAACGCTCCAACGGTTTTTCGCGGATGACGCCCGGTTTGGTACTCCTGCTGCGCATGGCGTGGCGCAACATCTGGCGCAATCCCGTGCGCAGCTCTGTGGTTTTTGTGTCCATGGGCCTGGGCGTGTGGGCCGGCCTCTTCCTCATGGGTTGGGCCAGTGGCATCAACGACGCCCGCGTGCAGGACGCCATCGACGACTATTTGGCCCACGGCCACGTCCACGTTGCGGGTTACACCGCAGACGGCACCAACCTGCGGGCCCTCCTGCCCAATGCCTTTGCCGCCGTAGCCCAGTTGGAGGCCCGGCCGGACGTGCGCGGGGTGACTCCGCGCTTGCAAGTACCCGCAATGGTGCAAGCGGCCTTGGGTTCCAGCGGATTGCTCCTCCAAGGAGTGGATCCCCAGCGAGAAGCGCAACTCTTCACCATTCCGCACCGCTTGCCCGACGGCGCTTTTTTGACCGACACCGCACGCGAATTCAACGGCGTGGTGGTTGGCCAGGCCTTGGCCAAACGCCTGGATTTGCGCGTGGGGGACCCCGTCGTTTTTACCTACCAGGACACCGCCGCCACCGTCCACAGCACCCTGTACACCGTGGAAGGCCTCTACGACGGCACCTCCAACCTGACGGAGGAGGCCGTGGCCTACGTCCGCTTGGATAAACTCGCCACCGAATTGGGCGTGCCGGAAGCCGCGCACGACTTGGCTTTTCGGGTGGATCCGTCGGCTGCGCGCCAGAAGGAGTCTTTGGAAGCGGTTTGCGCCCAGATTCAAGAAGATTTCCCCGAGTTTCGGGTGAAATCGTGGCGCAAAACGGCCCCGGAAATGGGCTACGTAGACGAAATCATGGCCCAAGCGTTGCTCCTGTTTATGGGCATCATGCTCTTGGCCATGGCCTTTGGCATCCTCAACACCATGCTCATGGCCATTCTGGAGCGCCAACGGGAACTGGGCATGTTGATGGCCGTGGGCCTCACCCGTCAGCGTGTTTTTGCGTTGGTGGTGCTGGAAACCGTCTTACTTACCGGCATTGGGCTTCCCTTTGGCCTCCTGTTGGGCCACGCCACTCTGGTCTTCACCAACCGCACCGGCATTTCCTTGGAGGCTTTTGCCGACGGCCTTGCTGAATTTGGTATTTCGCCCGTCATCTACCCCCAAGTGGTGACCCACTGGTACCTCCCCGTGGTGGCCTTGGTTTTTGTTCTATCCCTTTTGGCATCGTTGATGCCCGCACGCAAAGCCGTCTCCCTCAACCCCATCGAAAGCATGCGCGCCCTATGAGCCTCATTACTCTTTCACACCTCCGCAAAGTTTACACCGAAACGGCCTCCGATGTGGTGGCGGTGGATTCCGTTGATTTGACGCTGGAGGCCGGCGAATTCGCCGCTCTCGTGGGACCGTCGGGCTGCGGAAAAACTACCCTGCTCAACTTGATTGGGGGGCTGGACCGCCCTACTGCAGGAAGTGTGGTGGTGAGCGGGACCGATTTGAGCACCCTTTCCGACGCGGACTTGGTTCGGTTTCGACTGGAACACATTGGTTTCGTTTTTCAGGCCTACAACCTCATTCCCGTGTTGACGGCCCTGGAGAATACCGTCTTTATTTTGGAATTGCAAGGCGTTCCCGCGGCCGAGCGCAACCGACGCGGCATGGAGCTGTTGGAAGCGGTGGGTCTGGCAGACAAAGCCCACCACCGCCCGGCACAACTGTCTGGAGGTCAGCAGCAACGCGTGGCTGTGGCGCGCGCTCTGGCGTCCAAGCCGGCCTTTGTTTTGGCGGACGAACCCACCGCAAACCTGGATTCCAAAAGCGCCTCCACGCTGTTGGACATCATGGCGGACCTGAACCGCACGGAGGGTACCTTGTTCTTGTTCTCCACGCACGATCCCCGGGTGGTGGACCGCGCCCGACGCACCTTTCACTTGGAGGACGGTCGGGTACTTCGGGAGGAGCGAAAGGCCTGAGCTATTCTTGGGCGTAGGGTGTTGACGTAGGGACCAAACTTCATCGAATCAAGTGCACCAAACCCGCGCGGTCGGTGACGCGGCCGCGTGCGTCTTGCACCAACACGCGATAGGCATAAACGCCGTCCGGAATGTCTACCGGTTCCCATGGTTCAAAAGGGTCCGTTGATTCAAAGACCAAAAGCCCCCAGCGATTGAAAATTTTCAAATTGAAATCCCGGAAGGTGCACGAATCAATGGTGGCGAAAAACCCGTCGTTGATTTGATCCTCGTTTGGGGTGAAGGCGTTCGGCACAAACAGCGAGCAGGGAAGGCAATCTTCGACGGTCCAATACACGGTAGTGGTGTCGTTTTGGGCGCCGCTGGTGGTACAGAAAACTTCAGACCTTACTTGAATCCAGTAGTTTCCAGGAGGAACAGATGCAATAACCCATTCCAAATTGTTGCTGGACCGGGTGAAGCTGGAGTCCTGTGCATTGGTCAACGACCATTGCGTGCTCAGAACGGAGTCCGGACCCACCGCGCGGATTCGAATCGGTTCATCGGAACAAAAACCGGAGATATCAATGCTCACAGCACAGGTGTTGGAGCAGTCCACCACATGGACGCTGTCCAAAAGCTCAAAAGCTTCACAGCCAAAGGATCCACGAACCTGTACGAGGTACTTGCCCGAAGGTAGCCCCGCAAAGGCAGCAATGGAATTGGTGGAGCCGGATCGCCATTGAAGCGAGCCCGATGCATTGCGCAGATCCCATTGCAACGCACCGGTAAATGCCCCGCCGGTCAACGCAAAGCGTAGGGAGTCGCCGGCGCACGAGTCCAAAATGGAAACCTGGCCAGCAAGGGGAACCACCTCATTTTCGTAGAAGACCTTGGGCGGCAGTCCGTAGGAGGTTCCCACATTGAGTGCGGGAAGCACAAAGCCACAGTTGGGAGCCAATGAATCCGGTTGCGGGATGGAAGCCAATGTACCTCCGGCAGCGTAAAGGATGCAATCCGGGCCCAGCTGAAGCGACGCCACATCGCTGGTGGAGCCGCCTAAGTAGACACTACTTCCATTCACCGAGGGCGCCGTCAAGTCAAATTGGTAGACTCCTTTTGCAACCGAGCTCACGTAGAGGAACCGGCCACTTGGGGAGAATTCCAATCCGTACACGGATCCGCAGCAAGGGATGGTTAGGGTGTCCTGCGATTGCAACAATCCAGTCGATTGATCAAACCCCAGCAGGTCTACGCCTCCAAAGGGGTTGACGCTTGCCATTCGCGTAAAATCACCGGAGAATTTAATCCAGCCGGAAGGATTTGACGTGCCCGCGCCTGCAATGGAAACCACGGCCGCTCCAATTCCAGCGGACGTGATGGGCCATGCGCAGTAAACGTTGCCGGTTTTTTGCGTCACCAACCAATAACCCCCGGACGCCCGTGGGGCATAGGCGAGCTTCTCGTAGGTATCGCTTTCAACCAAAACGTTCTTTTGGCCGCTGACCACGTCGCCCAAACCTCCGTTCAGGGTCATGTCTACTAAGTTGAAGCGAAGCCCACTGGGCCCAAAGGCCTCGTCGGCCGTAAAAACATAGTACTGATTGGGATTCCCGGGGCGCGGAACAATCAGTGCGGCGGTGGTGGACGAGGTCAGCGTTGGCGACCCGCCCAGCAATCCAGAACCGTTGGGCATCACCAGGTGATTCCGGTTCCAAATGGACAGCCCGTTGGTGTAAAAAAGCAAGTCACCCGTTTGACGATCCGACACCGTTGCCGAACCCTCGCTGGTTGTCATTGCACTGTTGGTCAGCGGAACAGGCGAGCCGGTTGAGAATTGCAGGGCAGAATTGTATCCGAAGTACCAATGGTTGTTCTGCCGTTGTGCGTTCAGATGCGTCGGGGCGAAACAGAGGAGAACAACCCAGATGGCAGTCAAAGGCCACAGGTACCGGCAGGACCCAAAAAATCGAGGGTCCGCTTCCGCCCCAGAACGACTGAATTTTACTTTTTGCTGCACCGGTTGAACACCTGATTTCACCATTAAAACACACCTACGCGCGAAAAAGTTCTAAGGGTAATTGCCTCCAAATCAGCTGGACGGCTCGGGAAATGGCTAATTTTCCGCCTCGGGAGCGTCCAACGCCGCCTTGACGGCCGCAGCCTTTTTGCTGCCCACCACCGCCACCACTTCCTCCAGCGTAGCCCGCTCAATGCCCGCCGCACTTTTGAAGTGGGACAGCAACAGTTCCACGGTGGCGGGCCCCACCCCCGCGATGGTCTCCAGCCGCGTGGCAATGGTTCCCTTGCTTCGTCGGTTTCGGTGGTGCGTTATGCCAAACCGATGCGCCTCGTCCCGGGCGCGTTGCAGCACCTTCAGCGTTTCCGACCGCTTGTCCAAATACAGGGGGTCGCTGTCTCCGGGGTAGTACAGTTCCTCCAAACGTTTGGCAATGCCGATGATGGAAATCTTCCCGCGCAACCCCAGTTCGTTCAGGGCTTCTAAGGCGGCAGAGAGCTGCCCCTTCCCGCCGTCCACCAAAATCAACTGCGGCAGCGGCTGCTCTTCCTCCAACAAGCGCTTGTAGCGGCGCGTGATGACCTCCGCCATCGTGGCAAAGTCGTTGGGTCCCTCCACCGTTTTCACGTTAAAGTGGCGGTAATCCCGTTTGGACGGTTTGCCGTCTTTGAACACCACGCAGGCGCTCACTGGAAAATCCCCGTGAAAGTTGGAGTTGTCAAAACACTCAAAGTGGCGCGGCTCCACCGGCAAGCGAAGGTCCGTCTGCATCTGCTTCATCAACCGGTTGACGTGTCGGTCCGGATCCACAATGCTCAGGTTCTTCAGTTTTTCCAATCGATAAGCGCGCGCGTTGCGCAAAGACAGTTCAATCAGCCGCACTTTATCGCCCCGCTGGGGCACCGTGACCTTCACCCCGTCGATCTCCAAGTCCAGCGGTTGAGAGAGCAGGATTTCCGACGTTTCGGAGCCAAAGAGCTCCCGCAATTCGGCCACGCCCACGGCCAAAAGTTCGGCGTCGGACTCGTCCAGTTTTTTCTTGAACTCCAAGGTGTGCCCGCGCACCACCGCGCCTTCGCGCAGCACCAAACCGTTGACGTACGCAAACTCGGCGTCGCTCAGCAGCGTGAAGACGTCGGCATCCCCAACCGTCGGGTTCACCACGGTGGACTTGGCCTGGTATTTTTCCAATAAAACCAAGCGTTCCTTCGCTTCCTGCGCCGCCTCAAACTCCAGCGCCGCAGCATGTTCCTCCATCTGGGTGTGCAGGATCTTTTTGGCGTGCCGCAGCCGTCCCTTGAGCAAAGACCGCACCGATTCCAGCGTCCGCGCATATTCCGCCTCGGACTGATCCCCCACGCACGGCCCCTTGCAGTTTTTGAGGTGGTACTCCAGGCAGACTTTAAACTTACCCTGCCTTATGTTGTCTTGCGTCAGGGCCAAATTGCAGGTGCGCAGCGGATACAGCTGTTTGATCAAGTCCAACACCGTGTACATGCCCTTGCTGGACACGTAGGGCCCGTAGTATTCGCCCTCGCGCGGCTTGAACTGAAAGGTGGGGTACACCCGCGGAAATCGCTCTTTTTTGATGACGATCCACGGGTAGCTCTTGCCGTCCTTCAGGTTGATGTTGTACTTGGGCTGCTCCTTTTTGATCAGGGTATTTTCCAGCAAAAGCGCCTCGTACTCGGTCTCCGTCACCATGAATTCAATCCGACGGACCTGAAGCACCATGTTTTGGAGGCGTTGGTTGTCGTGCTTGCCCCGGAAATAGGAGTTGACCCGATTCTTCAGGCTTTTGGCCTTCCCGATGTACAGAATCTTGTCTTCGGCATCGATGTGCTTGTAGATGCCCGGTTTTTCGGGCAGGCTGCGCAAGAAAACGCGCAAATGGGCAAAGGGATCCAAACCGTCGGGCACAGCACAAAACTACAGCGTACAAACACAGCACGTGCGGAAAACAGCACGGCCGAAAAACAGCGAGGGCCGCCCACCGGGCGGCCCTCGCTTCAGCGCGCCTCGCGGCGCGCCAAAAGTTGGATTATCGCTGCAGCAACGTCACGTTGCCCTTCCACTGCCGACGACGACCGGCATACGCAGGCGGCGTGTTGTTGGCCGCGTCAAACGCTTCCACAATGTAGAAGTAAACACCGGCCGGAAGTGGCTGACCTTGGCGGTCTTCACCCTTCCAAGGGTTGCTGTTGTCGTAGTTGTAGTTCTCGTACACCAAAATTCCGGTGCGGTCAAAAATCTTCACGATCCGGTCCGTTTGGTAGCTCATCAAACCGCGAATGGTGAATCCGTCGTTCCGACCGTCGCCGTTGGGGGTGAATACGTTGGGAACCGTTAAGGAGTCAATCGGGGGAATCGGCGGAACCGGTTCGCCCACCTGAATCCAGTTGGACCACGCCGTATCTTCTGCTGACACTTGGCTCATGTTGCGCACGGTGCGAACGCGCACCGCGTAAAGACCCGGCCCTAAGTTCGGGTGCACTACCGTTGCGGTGGTGTCTCCGTTGGGTGTGCCGTAGTTTTCCCACAACCAAAGGTTCGGTCCAATGCTGGTACCCCACTGAATTTGGTACTGCGGGTTGTTCCAACCGTTGTATTCATTCCACACCACGGGCACGCTTGAAGCCGTGGTTAGGTTGCCGCGCAACCACATGCTGTGCACCACGTTGGTGGGAGGCATCTGCTGTTGGTTCAAGATCATCTCCACGTAGTAGCGGTAGGACCGAACGTCCACCTTAGCAGCGTCTACGCTGACGTCCACGAATTCACGTGCGGCGGAGTCGTTCAACGACGCAACGGCCTGGAAGGAAGCACCGCCGTCTGCCGAACGGTACACGCGGTACAAGTTGAAGAGGTACGAGGGGAACGTAGCGGGATCAATGCGCCAGTACAGATGCGGATGTTCGTCCTCATCGATGGAGACGTTCCGAAGCTGCATGTCCAAGTTGATGCAGTTGTTCACCTTTAAGATGATGGTGTCGAACTCGTTCATGTCCTTGCCGCACTTGTTCAAAAGGGTGTTGCCGTCGTTGCCCACTTTGGAGTAGAGGAAGTAGTCCCCATTCAACGAAAGCGGCTTACTCAATTTGACCAACAAACTGTCCGTCTCCCCGTTGAAATCCGGGTAGCCTACCAAATTCAAAATTGGAATGGGTTGACCGTTGGGGGAAGTCAAACGGAAGTCTGAACCGTCGGGGGACACCGAGGACATTTCCACCGGCAACGTAAAACGCAGCATGACGGAGGAGTCCAAGCAGTCGTACTGGCGAACTTGACGACCGCGGTTGTCCAAACTTACCCCGGGGGACGGGAACTTCAACTTTACTCCGGCATTTACGATGGGCAAACAGTTGTTGGCCACCGTAACCTGGATTTCCCGGTTGGAGGACCCCACTTTTTCCCAGAAGCCATAGAGCGTGTCGTATCGGTATTCGTTCACCCGCACGGCGATTACGGACGTTTCTGCCTGTGTAGCTGTAAACGTGATGTTCCCCGTTTGTGCATTTAAGACAAAGGGATTCGTTGCGTTGGTAGTAATGGGCGACGTGTAGCTATAGCCTGCGGTGTATCCCAGAGCTACACCGGTAGTTCCGCCCAATTGACGTGCGGGAAGCAATTCGTAGGCAATGGAGTCGCCATCCAACTCAATGGCGTTCTGCAAGTAGTTGGTGTAGCCGCCGATGCAGATGTAGCTCAACGGGATGGACACGAAACTGGGCGAAGAGTTTTTGCCCAGCGTGTTGTTCAATTCCGTTTCAAAGTAAAATCCTTGACCTCCGGAGTTGTTCAACGCGGTGATGTTGAATACCCGGCAGCAGGTTTGCCAGTACATGTAGTAATCGTTGCAGACCTGAGGCAAAACAACATATCCGTAGTGGACGTTGATCATGGGGTTGTAGACCGAGCTGCCCGCTCCTTGCTGGATGCAATCGTAAGCACCTAAGTTAGATGCACTTATGGCAGCACCCGGACGGGTCACCGTGACGTTGGTGTTGATGTTGCAACTGGCCGAACGGATGGTTACCGTTTGGGTTGCGCCCGGGTCAAAAGCGGTTTGCTCCCAGTAAATGACCAGTTTGATCCGGTACTGGTTGGCTACGCCCGTGGAATCGCCCACGTATTTGTATTGGATGTCTCCACCCAAAATGTGGGAGGCGCGCGCGCCAAAAGATGCAGTCAGCACCAGGGCGAGGAGAAGTAGAATGCGTTTCATCGTCGAATCTGTTGGAATCGTTGGGAATTTTTGCAGTTACGAATGTAGCAATTCGTGTCGGAACCTGAAGAGAAAATGAGAGAACGACGCCTCCCACCGACGGAGCGCTCCGATGTTACCCGCGCACGGCCAACAAGGCCACGGCAGGCAAGGTACCAAAGAGGAGTCCCCAGACAATTTCAAGGGGCGTGTGCGCGCGGAGTTGGAGGCGTGCAGCGGCAACTGCACCCAAGAGAAATACGGAAGTGAGCAGGCCCCCCGGAGACCAGCCCCATTCCAAGGAAGCTAGAGCAATGGAGCCGCTGGCTGCCGCCAATCCGGCCGTGTGGCCGCTGGCTTTGGTCCACAGGAGCGCGCCGTAAACCAAGAAGACCGTGGCGCAGCCGGCCAGCAAGGACCAAGTCAGCACCTCCGGAAATCCCCAACGAACATTCAGTTTGTAGGCCCAGTACATGCCGGCAGCAGCGACGGCCAGCGGCCACTGACGGTCCGTGCGCAGGGGCAATTGAAACGCACTCACCAAGTGCATGCGGTGCAGTACAAAAGCAGTAAGGGCCGGAGCACCTGCGGTGCCCAAAAAAACAGCTCCCAAACTCCACCAAGAAAGCACACTCCAGCCGTTTGGTGCGGTCGTTAAAAATAGGGCGGCCAACTGGGTGGGTACCAGCATCGGGTGGAACACCGTGGACACGAGGCGCGCCCAGCGTGCGGACCGTTGATTTGGGACGGTGGGTTCCACAGGAATCAGAGGGTTTTGCGCAAGCGCGCTACCGGAATGCTCAGCTGCTCGCGGTATTTGGCCACGGTGCGCCGGGCAATGGGGTAGCCCTTTTCCTCCAGAAGTTGCGCCAGGGCGTCGTCTGTGAGGGGATTGCGGGTGTCTTCTTCGCCAATGGAGTCCTCCAGAATCTTTTTAATTTCCTTGGTGGACACCTCTTCGCCCTCGGAGTTGAGCATGGACTCGGAGAAGAAGGTTTTGATCAAAAAGGTGCCAAAAGGCGTCTGTACGTATTTGTTGCTCGCCACCCGGCTGACGGTGGAGATGTCCATGCCCACTTGGTCCGCAATGTCCTTGAGGATCATGGGCTTCAAGTGCCGTTCGTCGCCGGTGAGGAAGTACTTTTCTTGGTACTTCATGATGGCAGACATGGTCAAGAGGAGCGTTTGTTGGCGCTGCTTGATGGCGTCGATGAACCACTTGGCGGCGTCGATTTTTTGCTTCACAAAAAGGAGTGCTTCTTTGCTCGCCGCGGAGGCGTTGCCCTTGCTTTCCTTATAGTGCGACAACATGTCTTTGTAGTCGCGGGAAATGTTCAACTCGGGCGCGTTGCGGCTGTTCAGCTGCA
>CANHXZ010000007.1 GCA_947464785.1 Flavobacteriales bacterium
CACTGGCCACCACCACTTCCGGCCACCGCGCCAATTCCTCCAGCAGCTGCGGAACGTGGTGCGGGTCAAAGCCCAGGCGGTGCATGCCGGTGTCAAACTTAATGTGGATGCGGGCCGACGGTGCTCCGCTGGCGGCTTGAACGGCGCGCCCGTACCGACGCAAGCTGTCCAAGTCGTAGATTTCCGGTTCCAGTCCGTACGCTACGGCAGGGCTGTAGGCGGTCTCTCCGGGGTTGAGGACCATGATGGGGGTGGTGATTCCGGCTTGCCGAAGCTGGAGGCCTTCGTCCACGTAGGCCACGCCCAGGTAATCGATGCGGTGGTCGCTGAGGGTGCGGGCGATTTCTGTGGCGCCGAGGCCGTAGGCCGAGGCCTTAACCATGGCCATCACCTTGGTGCCGGGCTTCAGGTGGGCCCGATAGCCCTTCAAATTGGCCGTCAAGGCGTTTAAATCCACTTCCAAAACCGTAGCGTGCTGCTGCGCTTGCAGCAAGGGAACCAACCGCTCCAGTCGTTGAGAACGCGGCCCCTTGATCAACACGGCAGAATCCGACCAAACGGGCTGCGGCAGGCGCTCCAAGACGTGCACCAGTTCCTCCGGCTGCGCAAAGGCACGCACCGCTCCGGCCCAGCCGGCGGCACGCCACACGGGATCCGCGGGGTCCACCCAAGAGCCAACGCCCCACAATTCCACCACCCCAGAAGCGCGGCAGTACTCCGCAACCAAGGAGCGGAAGGCGTCCGGCTGCAGTTTGCTTTGTTCCATGGGCCCCAACACCACCCGACGCTCCCAGCCCACGGGCTGGCGGTTGAGGGCGTCCCAAGCCAAACGAAGCGATTCCGCGTCGGTGGCGTACGAGTCGTTGATGATCACCCCGCCGCCCAGTGCCGGCAAGGTCTCCAAGCGCATGCCCAGTGGGGTCAGTTGGGCCAGGCCCGCGGCCAAAAGCGCGGCATCCGCGCCCAGGCGCAACGCCATCAAAGCCGCATGGATGGCGTCTTCCACCAATACGTCGTCCTCAAAAGGCAAAAACGCCTTCAATTCCTGATTTTTACCGCGGATGGATACCTCCGTACCGCCTAAAACGCGGCTCGTGCGCACCGCAAATGCAGCACCGGCGTGCCGCTCCGGATGTACGGTCCAATCCCAGCGATCGCCTGCGTAGGAAGCAAAGGCGTGGCGCAGGGGTTCGTGGTCCGCACACCAAACGGCAAACTCCGTACCCGCCACGGCCTGCATCTTTTCCGCCAACTTGGCTTCTTCACTGGCAAAGCCCAGCGCGTGCGCGGATCCAAAACTGGTAAACACCACTCCG
This sequence comes from Flavobacteriales bacterium, assembly GCA_947464785.1. Lineage (GTDB taxonomy): Bacteria > Bacteroidota > Bacteroidia > Flavobacteriales > Schleiferiaceae > CAMDTE01. Next base: position 1,317 of record CANHXZ010000007.1, read on the forward strand.
GTGGGACGCACCATGCGCACCAAACCGGCCATCTCGCCCGATTCGGAAATGCCCATCTCCACCAGTGCGGCGTCGGCTTCCGGCGAAAGGGTCAACAAAGACAAGGGAACGCCCACCTGGGAATTGTAGGAACGCGGACTGCGCACCGCACGCAAAGAGGTGGCCAGCAACTCCGCAGCCCATTCCTTTACAATGGTTTTGCCGTTGGATCCCACCAACGCCACAACCGGATGGGACCAGCTGCTTCTGGCTTCCGCTGCCCATGTTTGCAGGGTTTCCAGGGTGTTGGAGACGTGGAGCAGGCGCATTCCCTGCGGAACCTCGGCGGGCATTCGGTGCACCAAGGCCGCCGGACAACCGTTTTCAAAGGCCTGCTGCAGGTGCAGATGCCCGTCGCCGCTGGGGGTTTCCAGGGCCACAAACAAGGCGTCGCCCTCCGGGAAGTGCTGCCGCGAGTCAATGGACAACCGGCGAAGCGTTTGCCGACCCCAGTCGCCCCAGTTATCCGCCCAGTTCATTGGCGCGCAAAGCGTTAAAAACTCCACGGGAAACCGCCTCGTACCGGTCCGACTCGCCCAAAAAAACCTGCGGTCCACCGGACTCTTTGCGGTGGGAATAGTGCGCCAGGCGCCCGGTTTTGACGCAAACGGCGTGCACTTTGGTGACGTATTCAGCCGTGGCCATCAAATTCGGCATGGGGCCAAACGGACGACCGTCGGAATCCATGTCCAATCCGGCCACCACCACCCGAATGCCGCGGTTGGCCAGCTCGTTGCACACGGCCACAATTTCGTCGTCAAAAAACTGGGCTTCGTCAATGCCCACCACGTCCACCTCCGCCGTCAGCAAGCGCAGTTGCTCCGCCGCTTCCACGGCCGTGCAGGGGATGGAAGATTGATCGTGCGAAACAATGTGTTCTTCGCTGTAGCGCACGTCCACGCTGGGTTTGAAGATTTCCACTCGCTGGTTGGCGATCCGCGCGCGGTTGAGCCGACGGATCAATTCTTCGGTTTTTCCGGAGAACATGGAACCACAAATCACTTCGATCCAGCCGGCGTCCGGCGAGGGCGTGTTCTCCAGAAACATTTCGTACTTTTCAAGGCCTAACCGCAAAACTAATCAATCGGCTGCTATGCGCCCTCATTTATCCGAACGACTGGCCGATTTACGGGCCGATTTGACCCAAAATCCCGCTTCCGAGGAGGAACTCAACTTGTTGGAATTGGTCTATTTAGACGCTCTTCGGGCGCACATTCAAGGATTGACCCAAGCCCGACTGTCTCATTTGCACAGCGCGCAGGCGGAGGCTTTGGCGGCGGCGGAAGCGGTTTGGCAGAGCCAAACCGCGCTGCTCGCAGAGCAGCGGCGGGCCGCGGAAGCGGCCCGCGCCGCCGCCGTGCCGGCGGCGCCCGCACCCCCCGTGCCCACCCCTACTCCGATTGAGTCTGCACCTGCGTTCGCCTTCGAGCCCGAAGTTGCTCCAGAACCCAGCTACACGCCGGAACCCATCCAGGCACCAGAACCCCTAGCTGTACCAAGCCCCACGGCTGCCGCAGCGTCCAATGCAGACGCAGACGACAAACTCTGGGCCTACGCCAAGGCTGCCGCCCATGCCGCCAAAAACGTCTTGGCCGGATTCCCGGACGGCGAGCCCAACGAAGTGCCTGCGACGCCGGCGGCTACGCATTCGCCTGCAGCGCCCGTGGTACCTGCGGCAACACCCGAGCCTTTGCCTGCGGCAACACCCACGCCGGTTCCAACCCCCGAGCCTGCGGTCACACCCGAACCGGCCCCTGCACCTGCACCAACAACGGAGCCCACACCAGCAGCTCCAGCAGCACCCGTGCCCGCGGCAACGCCCGAACCGGCTTCAACCGTAGCCAGCAAAGCGGCGTCGGGCCAGACCAAAGGACGCTCGCTGAATGCGCGTTTTGCTAATTTCAGCTTGGGTCTGAACGATCGTTTGGCCTTTTCCAAGCATTTGTTCAACGACAACCAGGAGGATTTGGCGCGTGTGGTCAACCAGCTCAACACCTACGAAACCTACGAAGAAAGCGTAGCGTTCATCGAGCAAATGATCAAGCCAGACTACGACTGGAGTGCCAAGAAGGACTACGAGGAACGCTTCCTCAACCTGATCAAGCTCCGCTTCGAATAGATGGGGAAGCTGGTGCTGGTGCCCACCCCGCTGGGCAATTTGGAAGACATCACGTTGCGTTCGCTGAACGTGCTGAAAAACTGCGCCTTGGTGTTGGCGGAAGACACCCGCACCACGGGCAAACTCTTCCATTTGTTGGGACTGTCCGCACCGTTGCAGTCCTACCACATGCACAACGAGCACAAGGTGTTGGAAAAGACCGTGGAGCGGATTGCCCAAGCCGCGGGCACCGTGGCCTTGGTGACGGACGCCGGAACCCCCGGAATATCCGACCCCGGATTTCTTTTGGTTCGCGCGTGCATTGGCGCCGGCATCGAGGTAGAGACCTTGCCCGGACCTACGGCCTTTGTTCCCGCCCTGGTTTCCAGCGGACTGCCGTCGGATCGATTTGTGTTTGAGGGATTCCTTCCCTTGAAAAAGGGCCGACAGACCCGCCTAACGGAACTGGCCCAAGAAAAGAGGACCCTGGTGCTCTACGAAAGCCCCCACAAAATTGCCAAAACCCTCGCCGAAATGGCCGGGATTTTTGGACCCGAACGGCCGGCGTGCGTGGCGCGTGAAATCAGCAAAATGCACGAAACCTACCACCGCGGAACGCTGGCTGAATTGGCCGCGCACTTCGTCGCGCAACCCGCCAAGGGCGAGATCGTCTTGGTGGTGGGCGGCGCACTCTGAGGCAACGCTACGGTCTTCCAGGAAGGCTGCAGCTTTCCAAACCTGACCCATCGGTTGCCAACCCAACAGACCCAACCAAGCTGCGCAAACGCTTCGCGCCGTACCTTTGAAACATGGCTCAGAACTCCATCGAAAAAGTACTCATCCTCGGCGCGGGAGGCCAAATTGGCACCGAACTGCGCGGAGCACTTCAAGCCCGCTACGGCTGGGACAACGTTGTTTCCACGGACCTGAAAGAACTGCCGGAATCCGCCGGACGGTCGCAGGTTCTTAATGCCATGGACGGCAAGGCCCTAGACGAACTGGTGCACCGCGAGGGCATCACCCAGATCTACCACTTGGTGGCCACGCTGAGCGCCACGGCGGAAAAGGCACCCCTTCCCTCCTGGGACCTGAACATGCAGACCTACTTCAACGCGGTGGAGGTTGCCCGCAACCGCGGAATTCGGAAAATTTTCTGGCCGTCGAGTATTGCGGTTTTTGGACCCACCACCCCCCGGAACCCAACCCCACAGGAAACCATTCTGGAACCCACCACGGTGTACGGAATTTCCAAAGTGGCCGGCGAACTGTGGAACCAATACGCCTACAAGGCCTGGGGATTGGACATCCGCAGCCTGCGCTATCCGGGACTCATCAGCCACACGGCGCCTCCCGGAGGCGGCACCACAGACTACGCTGTAGACATCTTCCACCAAGCCAAGGCCCACAACGCCTACACCTCCTTTTTGGGCGCAGAAACCCGACTTCCCATGATGTTTATGGAAGACGCCATTCGCGCCACACTGGAGTTGATGGACGCACCCGCGGACGCGCTCCGGCACCGCACGGCCTACAACGTGGGCGCCCTGGACTTCACCCCAGCGGAATTGGCGGACGCCATTCGGGCGCACCTCCCAAACTTCTCCATCTCCTACGCCCCAGACTTTCGTCAGGCCATTGCGGATTCTTGGCCGCAACGAATCGACGACTCTGCCGCCCGACGCGATTGGGGCTGGCAGCCGCGCTTTGACCTGAACGAAACGGTTCGGGTGATGCTGGAAAACGTTTGATCCGACAGCTGCACGGCCGACGCGGCCAACCCAACTAAAAAGGCCGGCCCTCCTGCGGAGGGCCGGCCTTTTTGCATCCAACGCTTGTTCCGCTCAACTTAAAGCGACTGGAAAAACTCCGTAACGGCGTAGTTCAAATCCACCACATTTTGGGTAATGCCGCGCGCAATACCCTTGTCTGAAAACTGCCAAAAATGAGCGTGCTGATCCAAACGTGGTGTTGTGGAGTAATGCGCAATCCAGAACTTATAGCCCGGAAAATGGCCCTTGAGGTAGTCTTGGTAGTACGAGACGTTGGTGTAGATGATGGGCTGAACCCCGTACTGGCCCTTGACCTTGTTGAGCCAAACGTGCAAATCCGGGCGCAGGCGCTCCGGCGTGGTGTACGACGGCATCCATTCAATGTCCAACACCGGCGGCAAATCGCCCGCGGTGGAGCCCAACGTTTTGATGAACAAATCCGCTTGGTCCCGGGGGTCGTGACGGGGCTGGTAAAAATGGTAGGCCCCACGCTTGAAACCGTGCGTTTTGGACTCCGTCCAATTGCGGTTGAAGTAATCGTCCAATTTGCCGGCACCGTTGGTGGCGCGGATGTAAATGAAGTGCGGACGCACCCAATCACCGGTTAACTTGTCTTGAACCTCTAACTTTTCAAACTCCACCACCCCCTGGTGGGCGCTGATGTCTATGCCCAACAGACCGGCCGGCTGTGGATTGCTGGACGCCGTCAAGGCCAAGCCCAGCACGGCCAGTAGGCCCCATTTTGCAAGTCCGTTCATTGATTGCTGCTTTGATAAATTCGACTGTTTTTCTTTCGCGAACAATACGCTGCTACTGAACAACGCACTACCGAGGGCTTTTGGTACTACGCCATCCCCAACGAGCGCAGGTGCTTCATGTGGCTCCACAAGGCGCCCACAAAGTAGCGGTGCTCGTGGTACGGCATCTTGAATTCCGAACAAACCTGCTTGACAATGCCGCTGATGGCGGGATAATGTACGTGGCTGATGTTGGGGAACAAATGGTGCTCCACTTGAAAGTTCAGGCCGCCTAACCACCAGCCCAGCATCTTGGAACGCGTGGCAAAGTTGGCCGTGGTGCGCAGCTGGTGCACCATGAATTCATCTTCCAAATTCAAGGAGTCTGGCGCAGGGGGAGCTTGCAAAAAGGAAGTTTCTTCCACCACGTGGGCCAACTGAAACACCACGGAAAGCAATATCCCCGTAAATGAACCGTACACCAAGAAACCCACCAACCACGGCACAAAACCTACAAATACAATGGGCAACACAACAAACGCCATTAAGTGAAGCACCTTAAAGCTCCAAAATGAAATGTGTTCCCAAAGAGTCAAAGGCTTGATGGGCACATTGCCCACTTTGCCGGTAAAGTACTTTCGGTAATCCGTGTAGGAGATCCATTGGATGTACAACAGGGCGTACAAAAACCAAAAATAGTAATGCTGCAGGCGGTGGATCTTGTGCCGAGTCTGATCCGGACTCATGCGCAAGTAAGGCCTCGCCTCAATGTCGTCGTCCACACCGTCGATGTTCGTGAACGTATGGTGCACCGCATTGTGCTTGGTTTTCCACATGGTGATGTTGGCACCCAGCAGGTTCAAGCTCATGCCCGCCAACTCATTCAACCACGGTTTGTCGCTGAACGAACCGTGACCGCCGTCGTGCATTACGTTAAAACCGATGGAAGCGGTAAACAATCCCAGCACCAAGCACTCCAGGAGTGCCCAGCCCCAAGCGGGAGTGAAAAAGACCAGGTGAACGTACACCAATGCCAACCCAGTCAGCAAAATCAACGCCTTGCTGAACAAGTGCCAGTTGCCCGTGGGGGCTTCCTGGTGGGTCTCAAAGTAAAGATTGACGCGGCGTTTGAGTTCGGTAGTGAACTCGGTAGCGCGTTGAAAACGTGGGGCTACAAACATTTCCCTAAGGTACGGCAGATTTTCGGTGATTTCCCTAGACCCTTGAATCAGGCACGCAAAGGGCCTTGAGCCTTGATGTGCCGAAACGTCAAGTTGATGCGCTGTGCAACCGCCAAACGGGTCTTGGGTACGGAATGCTGAAAATCAACTTGCGAACGTCCGTGCATCAGCAACAGGCTCCCGGGCTCCAAGGAGAGGTCCCAGCGCGCCGTACCGGTCTTAGCCCGGATGGAGAACCGTCGGGACGCGCCCAAACTCAGCGAAGCAATGACCGGCACCGTGCCCAGCTCCGGCTCGTTGTCTTGATGCCAACCCATGCCGTCTTCGCCGGTGCGGTAGGCATTCAACAAAACCGCATTGAACGATACTCCGGCCAATGCCAATCGCTCCGCAACTTCGTGTTCCAATTGCTTGCGAATCTGCAGCAATTCAGGGGTCCAAGGCAGAACCCGTTGCTCCGCGCCGGAGTACGAATAACGCGCCTCCGGATCCCCAACGTAGGCAGTCAGCCGCGGTTGAAGCACCCATTTGCCAAACATTCGAATGGGCTCTTGGCGCCAAAAATCCGCGTCGACGAGCGCTGAAAAAAGGGAATTATGGTTTTCAACCGTCAGGAAATCAGGACGATATTCAAACCCAGGGGGTAGGTTTGATAAATCTTGGGTGGCAATCAAGTCCGGCACAGCTGGCGGCCTTAGAGCTGGTCCCGACGCAATTCGGCAACGGTCCGTTCCCAAGGGGTGTAGGCTCCATTGGGCAAATAAGCGGCCAATGCGCTCCCGTCGTAGGAATTCGTGGCCACGGCCGCGCGGACGCTGTCCCGCGTTATCCGGGGCAAACGGCCGGTCAAACGAGCCAATACCGCCTCAGCGCGCCAAGCAAAACCCAGCATTCCAGCGGACGCAATGCGTTTTGGCGGGCGCCCGCCAAAGGCCCGGGCTACCTCCTGAAACACCTGAGCAAACGAGTGATTCGCCCCCACCGCCACGTAGGCTTGGCCCGCTGCCTCCGAATCCATGCCACCGGTTTCCAAATCCGCCAGAAGCGCCAGGGCTGCCGCCGCCACGTCCCGCGCGTCTACCCAACCGGTAGCCCCGGGCGAGGCAAAAGGCAATCCCGCTGCTGCGGTTCGGACCAATCGGCTGCTGCCCTCTTCCCACAGGGGCGGGGTCAATACAACCCCCGGACGCAGCACCGACACCGGCAACCCTTCCGCAAAATTGCGAAAAGCCTCTTGCTCGGAGGCCGCCTTGGAATGGCCGTACATGGACCGATCCGGCTTGTCCGCCAACACCGCAATGGACGAAACGTGCACGGCCGCGCGCATGCCTTGGTGCAGGGCCTGGTTGAACACCAACTCCGCCGTGCGGGGGTTGTCCCGAAGCATGGCCGGGTATTCTTGAGGGGCAAACCCCACGCGGGCGGCCGCGTGGAGGAGGTGGGTTCCGTCGGCCAACGCCGCTTCCACGCCCACGGGATCCAAGAGGTCCACCGAACGCCATTCCACCGCCGCAAAAACCGAGGGTTCTAGCGCTTTTTCCGTGGTGCGCAGGCTTTCCGGACGTCGGTACAAACCCACTACCCGATTCCAGCGCCCGGACGCCACTGCGGCAGAAACCGCATGAGCTCCCAAGGTTCCAGAGGCGCCCGTAACAACCAAAACCCGGTGTTCCATGAAACAAAAGTAGGGCACGTACCGCCCGATTGGGGTAAATTTATTCGCTGCCCCGCGCCCAAAACGTACCTTTGCCGCATGTCGTTTTTGGAAGAACTCAAGTGGCGCGGCATGCTGCACGACAGCATGCCCGGCGTGGACAAGTTGCTGGAGCAACCGGGCAAGAAAGGTTACATTGGCTTTGACCCCACCGCGGACTCCCTGGGAGTAGGCAATTTGGTGCAGGTCATGACCCTGGTGCACTTCCAACGTGCTGGCCATAAGCCCATTGCTTTGGTGGGCGGCGCCACGGGCATGGTGGGCGATCCGTCGTTCAAATCCGACGAGCGTCAACTTTTTGATTTCAACACCTTGCAGCACAACCTCAGCGGTCAGCGCGCGCAACTGGAAAAGTTTTTGGAATTCGGCGGGCCCAACGGAGCCCAGATCGTGAACAACTACGAATGGTTCAAAGACTTTGGCTTCTTGGACTTCATCCGCGACGTGGGCAAGCACATCACCGTCAACTACATGCTGGCCAAGGATTCCGTGAAATCGCGCCAGGAAACCGGCATCAGCTTCACGGAATTCAGCTACCAACTCATTCAAGGCTACGACTTTTACTATTTGTGGAAGCACCACGGCGTGCAGCTGCAGATGGGGGGGTCGGACCAATGGGGCAACATCACCACCGGCACGGAATTGATCCGACGCATGGACGGCGGCGAGGCCTACGCCCTAACCACACCGTTGATCAAAAAGGCCGACGGCACCAAGTTCGGCAAGACCGAATCCGGAAACGTTTGGTTGGACCCCAAACGCACCTCGCCGTACCAGTTTTATCAGTTTTGGCTGAACGCCGCTGATTCCGACGTGGCCCAGTACGTGCGCATTTTCAGCACGGCACCGCGCGAAGAAATTGAGGCGGTGGAGGCGGCGCACGCCCAAGCCCCGCACCTACGCGCCCTGCAGAAATTTTTGGCCGAAGAAATCACGGCCCGCGTTCACAGCACCGACGCCCTGCGTCGGGCCCAAGAAGCCTCCGAAATCCTGTTTGGCAACGCCACCGCGGACGCCCTGCGCAGTTTGGACGAAGCCACTTTGCTGGACGTGTTCAAGGACGTCCCCCAATTCACCGCCTCCCGCGATGCCTTGGCCGACGGGGTCCCGGTGATTGAATTGTTGGCCACCCACACGCGGTTTGCCGCTTCCAAGGGCGAAGCCCGCACCCTGCTTCAGGGGGGCGGAATTGCCGTGAACAAGCACAAAGTTGACCTGGAGTCTTCCTTCACAGCGTCCGACTTGCTCAACGACCGGTACCTGTTGCTGCAGCGCGGCAAAAAGACCTACGCCCTCGTCACCTTCAGCTGATTTACCGCTCTGGGCGGCTTGGGCATTTGGCCCGACGACACCCCGCTGGGGTTAAGGGTGCCTTTATTGAGCTAAATCCTCCAGGACCAAACGCACTTCTACCGCACTGCGCGTGCCGGTTCCGTCGTACCCCAAATCCTCCGTGGCGGTCCAGGAAAAGGACGGCCCCGGTGGCACCGTGGGTAGGGGTTCCAGGAAGATGGTCCGCAGGGGATTGGCATCCAGATCCAACCGAATGCGGCCGGTGGCCCAAAGCATGGTGTAGGTTAGGCCTTGGCGCTTTCCGTGTCCGTTGAGGGCCACGGAGGTGCAGTAACCGGTGTTGTCGTCGAACAGAACAATTTTTCCGTCCTTGCCTAATTCCTGTGCGGGGCCCGCCGTCGTGCGGGTACCGTCCGGCGCATAGAAAGCCACCTCCTTGCGCGCATCCTGCACCTCAAAAAGATGGACCACCGTCTTGTTGGCATACGGATCGCAAGACACCAACACCGCAGCCAGGAAAAGAAGTAAAAAAGTTCGCATCGGTTTCCTATTATTCGTCCTCGGACACCAATTCGGACAATCCATACACCGCCAACTCCAACCCTTCCGCAAACGATTTGGCGGGCTTGGCAAAGTAGTGGTAGCTGCCGCTGGACAGGTTGCGGGTTTCTTTCAATTTGGGAAGCATCAGGGGACCGTCGGCATGCACCACCGCGGCCAAGGCCACGTCGCTCCGCACCACCAACACCAACCGGGCGGGTGCCGGTTCTTGCGTGGTTTGGTGCTCGTGCCGCAACACCCAAACCTCCAAATCACCGGCGGCATTCAGCTCTTCCGGCAATTTTGAAGCGGAAACCTTCTGAAATCCAAAGGTTTCCAAATAGTTTTTCAGTGCCGTGCCAAAAGGGCCGACTCGCTTTTCGCTGAGCAATTCCACCAAGGCGCGGTCCGGAAAGGAGTTGGTGTAAAAGGCGGTGGTCTTGGAGGTGCCGCGCACCAAGGCGATGTAGTGGCGGCGCAAACCGGCCACTTCAGACGGGCGTACGTCGTGCAGCTTCAGGGTGGTGAGCGCCGTGCCTACGGGCTGGGCGTTGCGCCCGAGCAATGCAGTTTCCGCGGCAACGGTGGAGTCTTTTCCAAGCGCTTTGCGCGGAATCCACACCCGTCTTTGCACGGTGTATCCGGTCTCCGTTTGCTGGGCCCAAACCTCCGTGCTGTCGTTGAATTCAACCCCTTTCTGGCCGTTGACCAGCACAGTGGTGGAGCGCAGGCGCTGTGCGGAGGCAGCGAAACTTACGGCTAGGAAAGCACAAAACAAGCCCGCGCAAAGGAGGCGATTGGGGAGTCGGCCCGCATCGGTGACCAAAAGTGGTGTATTCATGCCCATAGTGAAGCGAAAATTAAGCCAAATAGTTGGGTGAGTCCCCATCAACCCGCCAACAACGAGCAACCGCGGATTTCGGCAGCGTCAAAGCGACCGACCACTTCAAAAACACCGTCTTCGTACACGCGTCCCAGGTCTTGCAAAGCCAAGAACGCGCAGGAGTGCACGTTGGCCAGGTCGATGACGTTCAATGCAGCCGTGCGTCGGTAGGGCCCAAAGGCAAAGGGATCCTCAGGGTCCCGCGGCCAAACCACCATCGATGGCGGGGGCGAGTAGAGTCCATCCCGCTGCGCGTAGGCTTGCGAAAAAAGCTCCGTCATGCCGTATTCTGAGTGAATTTCCGGCACGCCAAAGGCCTCTTTGAGTTGGTGGTGCACCTGCGCCCGGGTGGGTTCGGACCGTCGGCCCTTCATGCCCCCCGTCTCCATGAGGAGGGTGTTGCGCAGCTGCAGCGGAAAGGGCATCCATTCCGCCCAATCCAGCAGGGCAAAGGTGACGCCGAGCACGATGGTCTTTTGTCCGCGTTTTTCCAACGCCGTCAGGGATTGAAGCAGGGACAGGTAGTCGTTCAAGAAAAATCCATTCTCCGGATGCGGACTGCAGGTCATAAAATAGTTGGCCATGTCCACCAAGGAGGAACCCGTTCGCTCCAGGTAGCCAGGAAGCAAAAAGAGCCAGGCGTAGTCCTCAACCGGGCCGTACTTCCATTCAAAGCACTGCCGGGTTTGGGTGCGGTACGCGTCCAGATGGGCCACCAAATGCCGAGACGGGGTTTGCCCGGTGGTGCCGCTGCTGGTGAAGACGTGCACCGGATCAAACGAGCCCGTTTGTACCTCGCGCGTTTTGAAGGCTTCCAACGGCAAGAAGGGGACCGTTTTCAAATCCGCTTCGTTGGAAACCGCGGCGCACCGTTGCGCATCCCAGCCCAAACTTTGCAAGTATTCGCGGTAGACGGCACAGTGTTGGGACTGGTGCCGAAAAAGGGCCACCGCCACCTGCTCAATTTCCGGAAGCATCGGGGTTCTTTTGTTTTTTTGCTTCTTTGGCAATCTGCTGCAGGCGCTCTAAGGAGGTTGCTCCGCCGCTGCCGCGTCGTTCGGGGAGTTTGGGACGAACGGGTTCCGTGGGCAATTTGGCGGCTGCTTCGTCTGCACGACGGTCTTGAATTCCAATCGTTGGCGTTTGCGGTGCGGGCAAAGAGGTCTGCACGGCACGCAAACGGCGCACCACTTGGGCCATGACCGTATCCCCTCGGTCCGACTGCTGCAACAAATTGCTCAATTCTTGCCGAACAACCGCCTGCGAAAAACCGTACTTATCTTCCAAAAACGAGGCCGACCCCGGGGTGGGGAATTGATCCAAAGATCCCCCGCGCGTTTGCAACGCAGACTCGTACAGGTGCAAGTCCACCAAGAGGGGAACCAATACGGAATCGGGGATCATTGCTTCCGGGCCCGTGGATTCCGCCTTGCCGCAGGAGGCCGCAAAGCACCCCAGCAAACAAACAACCAGAACCCCGAGAGAGCGTGCCATCCGCTTAGTCCCGACGAAACAACAAGCGCTGTCCGGCAGGTTCTTTGTTCAATTTTCCTTGCGCCACAACCTGCTGTCCGTTGACAAAAGTGTGCACAATACGCGCGGTAAAGGTGCTGCCTTCAAACGGAGACCAACCGCACAAACTGGCGACGTTGCTCTTGCTCACCGTCCACGGTTGGGAGGGATCCACCACCACCAAATCCGCGTAATAGCCCTCGCGCAGGAAGCCCCGATCCTCCACGCCAAACAAAATTGCCGGACGGTGGCACATCATCTCCACGGCACGTTCCAAAGGCAACACGCCTTTGCGCACCAGTTCCAAAACAGCTACCACCGCATGCTGCGCCAAAGGTCCTCCGGACGGAGCCTTGGAATAGGTGGCCATCTTTTCCTCCAACGTATGGGGTGCGTGATCTGTGGCGATCACGTCGATGGAACCGTCCAGCAATCCGGCACGCAAGGCCGCGCGGTCTGCTTCCGTTTTAACGGCGGGATTCCATTTGATGAAGTTTTGTTTGGTAGCGTAGTCCGCATCCGTGAACCACAAGTGATGAATGCAGGCCTCCGCGGTGATTTTCTTCTGCTCCAAGGGCAAATGCTTGTCAAACAACTGCAATTCTTTGCCCGTGGAAAGGTGGTACACGTGAAAACGAGCACCGGTTTTCCGCGCCAACGCCACGGCGGCCGAACTGGACTTCCAGCACGCCTCTTCCGACCGAATCAACGGATGGTACGACGGCGTCAAACCGGCTTCCCCCACTTCGGCCAAGTAGTGATCCAGGTTGGCCCGAATCGTGCCTTCGTCCTCGCAGTGGGCAATGAGCTGGTGGTCTACTTCGCTGAAGATGCGCTCCAAAGCCTGGGGGTCGTCCACCAACATGTTTCCAGTGGAGGAACCCATGAAGATCTTGATGCCCGCAATGGTGCGCTTGGAGGCCTTCTTCAACTCGTCCAAATTGGCGTTTGTGGCGCCCAAGTTGAAGGAGTAATTGGCCCAGGACACCTCCGACGCTCGTTGGTATTTTTTCTCCAACTCTTCCAAGGTCACGGCTTGCGGCACCGTGTTGGGCTGCTCCACGTAGCTGGTAATTCCACCCAAAACCGCAGAAGCGGATTCCGACGAAATCGTGCCCTTGTGCGTTAAACCCGGTTCGCGGAAATGCACCTGCGTGTCAATCATCCCGGGAAGCACCCACTTGCCGCCCACGTCTAAAACCTTCACGCGGTTGTCCACGGGAGAAAGCTCTTTGTCGATGCGGGCAATGCGATCCCCCTCGAGCAACAAATCTCCTTCAAATACTTTTCCCTCGTTGACGATGCGGGCGTTCTTGATGAGTGTTGTCATGCTTTGGTAAACCAGCTGGATATTTTTAAGGCGATCACGCCGAAAACGGCTTCGCGAATGATGCCTCGGCTCATTTTGCTCTGGCCCAAGGTGCGGTCCGTGAAAATTACGGGGACTTCCACAATGCGGAAGCCTTTGCGCCAAGCGCGAAACTTCATTTCAATCTGAAAGGCGTAGCCCACAAAGCGAATGGCGGAAAAATTCATGGACTCCAATACGGCCCGACGGTAGCACTTGAACCCGGCGGTAGTGTCGTGAATCTTCATGCCCGTTATGAACTGTACGTATTTGCTGGCAAAAAAGCTGAGCAAAACCCGGCTCATGGGCCAGTTTACGACGTTGACTCCCGTGACGTACCGGCTGCCGATGGCCACGTCTGCTCCTTGATCGCGGCAGGCTTCCAACAAACGAGGCAAGTCTTTGGGATCGTGCGAAAAGTCCGCATCCATCTCAAAAACAAAGGGATAACCCTTAGCGAGCGCCCAGCGAAACCCGTGGATGTAGGCCGTGCCCAAACCCGATTTTCCCGCGCGCTCCTCCAAATGAATGCGCTCCGGAAAGCGCTCCATCAACGACCGAACCAGTAAGGCCGTGCCGTCTGGGGAACTGTCGTCCACCACCAACAATTCAAATGCCTCCGGCAGCGCCATCACGGCTTCCACAATAGCCACGATGTTCTCGCGCTCGTTGTAGGTGGGGATGACCACCAAGGGGGCGTTTTGAAGATTCATAGAGGTGGTCAAAGGTAGAACAAGTCCGCCGTACTTTCGTTGCAAATCCCGTACCAATGGCTGCCCAACGCCTCTTCCTGCTCGACGCCTACGCACTAATTTTCCGCGCCCACTTTGCCTTTGCCAAGAATCCGCGGATGACCTCCTCAGGTTTGGACACCTCGGCCGTGTATGGATTTGCCCTCGCCTTGATGGACGTCCTGGAAAAAGAACGGCCTTCGCATTTGGCGGTTGTTTTTGATATTGGCGGATCCGAAGCCCGCGAAACGGCCTTCCCGGCCTACAAAGCCCACCGCGACGAAACCCCCGAAGGCATCAAAACCGCGGTCCCCATCATCCACCAAATGCTGGAAACATTAAACATTCCACACTTGGGCATCCCGGGCTACGAAGCCGACGACGTCATCGGAACGCTAGCCCAACAAGCAGAAAAAGCTGGATTTGAAGTCTTTATGATGACCCCGGACAAGGACTTTGGTCAATTGGTTACCGAGAAAATCAAAATGTACCGTCCCGGCCGCGGCGGAGCTCCCGCTGAGGTTTGGGGCGTGGCGGAGGTTTGCGAGCGCTGGGGCATTCAACACGTGGATCAGGTAGTGGACATGCTGGGCCTCATGGGAGACGCGGTGGACAACATCCCCGGCATCCCCAGTGTTGGCGAAAAAACAGCAGCCAAACTTTTGGCCGAATACGGCAGCTTGGAAGCCATTTTGGAGAACGCATCTTCCATCAAAGGAAAGCTGGGCGAAAAAATCGCTGAAAACGCCGAAATGGGCCGACTCTCCAAACAACTGGCGCGCATCATCACCGACGTACCCATTGAACTCGATCCCAAGCGATTGGAAATGGAACCCGCCGACGAGGCCGCTTTCCGCGAACTCTGCGCCTCGTTGGAATTCCGCACCGTCACCGATCGATTGCTTCGCGCCGCACATCGGGCCATTACGGGCGAAAACCTTCCTGCTCCCGAACGCACCGCTGAATCCGCAGCACCCATCGCTACAAGCAACAGCACCCCCTCCGAGACCAAGGCGGCCGCCGCAAAACGAGCTGCGGCAGGACCTTCGCTCTTTGACGACCCCGACGCGTTTGACGAGCAACCGGCACACCCCAGCCTATTCGCTACCGCAGCCACCACAGAACACTTTTACCAGTGCATCAACGACGCTGTGGGTTGCAAAATGCTGGTGGAAAAACTCCTGCTGCAACCGAGCGTCAGCTTCGACACGGAAACCACCGGGCTGGACGTTCGCACGGCCGAATTGGTGGGCCTCAGCTTCAGTTTTGAAGCCTACACCGGATTTTACGTCCCCATTCCCGCCGACCGAACCGCCGCACAAGAACGACTGGCGCTTTTTCAACCGTTTTTTTCCAGCACCACCGTTGAAGTCGTAGGACAAAACCTAAAGTTTGACCTGCAAATCCTCCTGCAGTACGGCATTCAACTGCGCGGACCCCTTTTCGATACTTTGCTTGCGCATTACCTACTCCAACCTGATCAGCGGCACGGATTGGACTTCCTCTCCGAAGCCTACCTCGGCTACCAACCCATCCCCATTGAATCGCTCATCGGCAGCAAAGGACCGCGCCAAAAGACCATGCGCGATGTGCCGCTGGACCTGCAAACCGAATACGCCGCCGAAGACGCCGACGTGGCCCTGCAACTGGCCGCTCAATTCCGTCCCAAACTTCAGGAAACCGGCGTAGAATCGGTGTTTCGAACCATCGAAACCCCCTTGGTTCCCGTCTTGGCTTCCATGGAAAACCACGGAATTGCCGTGGACCGCGCCGCGCTGAAAAGCTACTCCGAAACGTTGGGACACGAGTTGGCGCAACTCGAACGAGAAGTGCTGCAACTGGCGGGCGTGGAGTTCAATTTGGCGTCGCCGCGCCAACTGGGCGAGGTCCTGTTTGAACGGCTCCAAATCGGCAAGGGCAAAATCAAAAAGACCAAAACCGGGCAGTACGCCACGGGCGAGGAAATTTTGGAGGACCTCCGCAACACCCACCCCATCGTCAACAAATTGCTGGAATGGCGCCAAGTAGGCAAGCTGAAAAGCACCTACGTGGACGCCCTTCCCCAGCTGATCGACCCCAAAACCCAGCGCATCCACACCACCTTCAACCAGGCCGTGGCCGCTACCGGACGCCTCAGTTCCACCAACCCCAACCTGCAAAACATTCCCATCCGCACCGAGCGCGGCCGAAAAATTCGCGCCATGTTCGTGGCCGGCGGACCGGACCGAACGCTGGTTTCCGCGGACTACTCCCAAATTGAATTGCGCATCATTGCAGCCCTTTCCGGGGACCCCGCCATGCTGGACGCCTTCCGCTCGGGAGTAGACATCCACGCCGCAACGGCCTCCAAGGTCTTCAACGTACCGTTGGAGGAGGTCACCAAAGAGCAACGCTCCAACGCCAAAACCGTCAATTTTGGCATCATCTACGGGGTCAGTGCCTTTGGACTTTCCCAGCAAACCGCGTTGAGCCGCACCGAAGCCAAGGAGTTGATCGATCAGTACTTTCAAACCTATCCGGGCATCAAGTCCTACATCGATACCCAAGTGGCGCAGGCGCGCAGCCAAGGCTACGTGGAAACCCTCTTGGGCCGACGCCGCTACCTTAAAGACATCGATTCCCGCAACCAAGTGATGCGGGGCCATGCCGAGCGGAACGCCATCAACGCCCCCATCCAAGGAACGGCGGCGGACATCGTCAAATTGGCCATGGTGAACCTGCATCGGGAGTTGGCCGAACAGGGATTCCGGAGCCAGATGGTGTTGCAAGTGCACGACGAATTGGTCTTCGACGCCTTCACCGACGAATTGGATCGATTGCTGCCGCTCGTCAAGCATGCCATGGAAAACGCATTCACCCTGGCGGTACCGTTGGAGGTGGAAGTGGGCACAGGACCCAACTGGCTGGAGGCGCATTGATTCGTTTCATGCAGCAAAAGTGCACCTCATTTTCGCCGCGAGCCGGTTGCAAACGTATAAATACGGCTGTCGGCGTTCCGGCGCACACGGCACAAAAAAAGGCGCCCCAAGGGGCGCCTTTTTTGTTCCAGAATCCTGAAAATCAATTCTTACTTCCGTACCGCTTGCGGTCGTTCTCGTTCAAGTAAATCTTGCGCAAACGGATGCTCTTGGGCGTCAACTCCACGTACTCGTCGCCTTGGATGTATTCCAGAGCCTCTTCCAGGCTGAATTTCTTCGCCGGCGCAATGCGCATTTTGTCGTCCGTACCGGAAGCGCGCATGTTGGTCAACTGCTTGGCTTTCGTGACGTTGATCACCAAATCGTTGCCGCGCGTGTGTTCGCCAATTACTTGACCGGTGTAGATTTTCTCGCCCGGATCGATGAAGAAGAAACCGCGGTCTTGCAAGCGGTCAATGGAGTAAGCGATGGATTCGCCTGGCTCCGAGCAAATCAACGAACCGTTGATGCGCGAGGGCATCTCGCCGCGGTACGGCTCAAAGCCTACCAAACGGTGGTTCATGATGGCCTCACCGGCAGTCGCCGTCAACAAGCTGTTCCGCAAACCGATCAAACCGCGCGAAGGCACCTTGAAGGTCAGGACCATGCGGTCTCCCTTGGGCACCATGTTGATCATTTCGCCCTTGCGCTGGGTCACCAATTCAATGGCAGACCCGGAACCCGTTTCGGGGACGTCGATCAACAGCTCCTCAATAGGCTCGCATTGAACACCGTCGACCTCCCGGAAAATGACCTGGGGCTGGCCAATCTGCATTTCAAACCCTTCCCGACGCATGGTTTCGATCAAGATCGAGAGGTGCAAAACGCCGCGTCCAAAAACCTTGAAGGTGTCGGCCTTGTCCGTTTCCAGTACGCGCAGCGCCAAATTGCGCTCCAATTCGCGCTCCAAGCGCTCCTTGAGGTGGCGGGAAGTCACCAACTTTCCTTCCTGACCGTAGAACGGAGAATCGTTGATGGTAAAGATCATCGACATCGTTGGCTCGTCAATATCAATGGTGGGCAAGCCTTCGGGGTTTTCAAAATCCGCAACCGTGTCGCCAATTTCAAATCCATCGAGGCCGTTCAACGCGCACAAATCACCGGCCATCACTTGAGGGACCTTGGTACGACCCAAACCGTCGAACACAAAAACTTCCTTGATGCGGCTCTTCACCACGCTGCCGTCGCGCTTCACCAAGCAAACCGGCATGTTCTCCCGCACCACGCCGCGCTGCAATCGCCCGATCGCAATACGTCCGGTGTAGTTGCTGAAATCCAAGGAGGTGATCAACATTTGCGGGGTTCCTTCGGCCACTTTGGGAGCGGGAACGTGTTCCAACACCTGATCCAACAAGTAGGAAATGTCCGGAGCCTGAACCTTCCAGTCCGGTCCCATCCAATTGTTCTTCGCGGAACCGTACACGGTGGGGAAGTCCAGCTGTTCTTCCGTGGCGTCCAAATTGAACATCAAGTCAAACACCAATTCGTGGGCGTTCTCGGGGTCGCAGTTGGGCTTGTCTACTTTATTGACCACTACCAAAGGCTTCAAGCCCAATTGCAGGGCCTTTTGCAGTACAAAACGGGTCTGGGGCATGGGGCCTTCAAAGGCATCCACCAAAAGCAAAACGCCGTCCGCCATGTTCAAAACGCGCTCCACTTCTCCACCAAAATCGGCGTGACCGGGGGTGTCGATGATGTTGATTTTCACGCCTTTGTAGACAACACTCACGTTCTTGGACAGAATCGTGATTCCGCGCTCGCGTTCCAAATCGTTGTTGTCCAAAATCAACTCCCCGGTAGCCTGATTCTCGCGAAACAATTGGCAAAAGTGAAGGATCTTGTCCACCAACGTGGTTTTGCCGTGGTCAACGTGTGCAATGATCGCGATGTTCCGCAAGGCAGCCTGCTCCATAGGGGGGTGTTTTAAAGAAGGTGCAAAGGTACCCCTTTTTTACGGGCCGGAGTTAACTGAAAATCAAGCTTTTTTCATCCCAATCCACCCAACCGCGCACCGCCTCATGGCCCTTCCAACTGCACACGCCAATCGCCAAGCAAAGACCCCTGCACGCACCAATGCAGCGCCAACTCCAAGAACCCACACGACCCACCCAACGGGGAACTTCCCCATTGGTACCGCAAGAAGCCCGCTTCATGCATACCCGTAACGCTGCTAAGTTGACTCTCTTTGCCTCCACATCGCTGCCCAATGTGAATCGGATGCAGTCCACCTACCCCCAACAAAACGAGTCCAATGGGGCAAAAACTGGCCAAATGGGCAAAAACTCCGTCCATTGGGCGCATTAAATTTTCGTTTACATATCATATTGCATTCATTTTAAATATGTTACATTAATGAGCAACGAAAAAAATCCAACTCACTTCGATGTACCTTTGCGACAACATCCAAGTTACTCCGATGAAAAACCACTACCTGGACCTGATTGAGCAGACCTTCGAATGGCCGCAAGAAGAGTTCTACGTTGAGAATGGAATTCTCCACTGGCACGACATTCCTGTCATGGAACTCATCAAGCAGTATGGGACTCCCTTGAAGGTGACCTACTTGCCCAAGATCAGTTCCAACATCCAACGAGCCAAGCGCATGTTCAACGTGGCCATGGCGAAGGTGGATTACCAAGGAAGCTACCATTTCTGTTACTGCACCAAGAGCAGCCACTTCAGTTTTGTGCTGGAAGAGGCCCTCAAGAACAACATCCACCTGGAAACGTCCAGTGCTTTTGACATCAACCTCATCGAAACGCTGCACGAAGAAGGCAAGATCAGCAAGGATCACTACGTGGTCTGCAACGGCTACAAACGGGCTCAGTACCTGGAGAATATTGCCCGACTGGTCAACGACGGATGGATCAACGTCATCCCCGTCTTGGACAACCGCGAGGAGCTCACCTTGTTGGCCGAACAATTGGAGCCGGACGCCCCAAAACTCAAAGTAGGCATCCGGATTGCCTCCGAAGAAGAGCCCAAATTTGAATTCTACACCTCCCGTCTGGGCCTGGGCTACAAGGAAGTCCTCTCCTACTACGAACGCCACCTGGCGGACAACGCCCACGTGGAGCTGTACATGCTGCACTTCTTCATCAACACCGGCATCAACGACACCGCCTACTATTGGAACGAGTTGCTGAAGTGCGTGAACCTCTACATTGAGCTGAAAAAAGTCTGCCCCACCCTCAGCGCGCTCAATATCGGCGGCGGTTTCCCCATCAAAAACTCCCTCAATTTCGAGTACGACTACGACTACATGGCCGGGGAAATCATCGCCCAAATCAAGGCCAACTGCAACGCCGCGGGCATCCCGGAGCCGGACATTTTCACCGAATTCGGCTCCTTCACGGTGGGCGAATCCGGCGCCACTTTCTACTCCGTCATGGGCGAGAAAAAGCAGAACGACCGCGAAAAGTGGTACATGATTGACTCGTCCTTCATGACCACCCTGCCCGACGCCTGGGCCATCAACAAGCGCTTTGTCATGATGGCCATCAACCGATGGGAATCCAACTACGAGCGCGTCCTGCTGGGCGGCCTCACCTGCGACTCCGACGACTACTACAATTCTGAGCAGCATTCCAACGCCATCTTCCTTCCCAAACTGGACAAGGAAGAACCGTTGTACATCGGGTTTTTCAACACCGGGGCCTACCAAGAATCCATCTCCGGCTACGGCGGCAT
Source organism: Flavobacteriales bacterium (assembly GCA_947464785.1). Taxonomy (GTDB): domain Bacteria; phylum Bacteroidota; class Bacteroidia; order Flavobacteriales; family Schleiferiaceae; genus CAMDTE01. Next base: position 21,809 of record CANHXZ010000007.1, read on the forward strand.
CCAGCACTGCCTCATCCCCGCGCCCAAACACGTGGTGATCGACCGCGATGCCGACGGCGAGTGGTTCACCCGCCTCTTCGCCAAGGAACAGAGCTACAAAAGCATGCTCAAAATTCTCGGTTACTGAGGAAAATAGCCCCAACGCCGCACCCGCACCCGCCCAAAACCTCCCCGGCCGCGGCACAACATTATTGATTTTCATTACCTTACCCCAATCGCATTCGACCGGGCATATTTTCTTTTGCCCCCCTGCGCCGCACATCGCTCTTCGTCTATTTTTGCATCCGATTCAACCCGATTCAACCTCCTTCCCATGGCAACCCAGAAAGGCCCCATCTCCCAATTCGTCGAAGCCCACTACAAGCACTTCAACGCCGCCGCCCTGGTGGACGCCGCCAAAGGCTACGAAGCGCACCTCACGGCTGGTGGTAAAATGATGATCACCCTGGCGGGCGCCATGAGCACGGCCGAATTGGGCCGCTCCCTGGCCGAAATGATCCGCCAAGGAAAAGTGGACATCATCAGCTGCACCGGCGCCAACCTGGAGGAAGACCTGATGAACCTCGTGGCCCACAGCCACTACGAGCGCGTACCCCACTACCGGGACTTGACCCCCGCGGACGAACGCGCCCTCCTGGACCGCGGCCTGAACCGCGTCACGGACACCTGCATCCCCGAAGAAGAAGCCTTCCGCAAACTCCAAAAACACATCCACAAAGTGTGGAACCGTGCCGAAGCCGCCGGAGAACGCTACTTCCCCCACGAGTACATGTACCAAATGGTGCGGCTTCCCGAATTCGCTGCCGAATACGACTCCGCCGTTGATCCCCAGAACAGCTGGATGCTGGCCGCTGCCGAGCGCAACCTCCCCATCGTCGTTCCGGGTTGGGAAGACTCCACCATGGGCAACATCTTCGCCAGCTACGTCATCAAAGGAGAGCTGCAAGCCTCCACCATGAAGAGCGGCATTGAATACATGGCCTGGCTCGCCGATTGGTACACCAAGAACAGCCGCAACCCAAACAACCCATCCGCCCCCAGCGTAGGTTTCTTCCAAATTGGCGGCGGAATCGCAGGAGACTTCCCCATCTGCGTGGTCCCCATGCTCTACCAAGACATGGAAATCGACGACATCCCCTTCTGGGGCTATTTTTGCCAAATCTCCGACTCCACCACCTCCTACGGCTCCTACTCCGGCGCGGTCCCCAACGAAAAAATCACCTGGGGCAAACTGGACGCCGACACCCCGAAGTTCATCGTGGAATCGGACGCCACCATTGTAGCTCCGTTAATTTTTGCATGGATATTGGGCTGGTAATTCCTACATTTCAAACCCAATTAACCGCATTCAACTACTCCATACCCTCCTCGGTCTAATTCAATAAGTTCCAACAGAAAAAACAGGGCGTTCATCCATGGACAAGCGTCGGATCATCATCGACTACAAAAACAGCACGCCAGAGCTTCTGGCCCTTTTAACCGACAAATACCCAGAGGGTTTTGACCCCGGCGTCATGGTTACGTACACCAATGCCAAAGGAGAATTGGTACGTGCCGTTCCGCTGGAAACCGAAGACACCAAGTACCTCTTCAAAATCAGCATCGAGCTCCAAAACCAAGTGGATCGCTACCTGGACGATTTGGAAACCGTGCCCACTGCCGCGCCCGCTGATGGTGACATAGAGGATGACTCCTCTGATGAAGAAGAAGAAGAATCCACCGACGACGCCCCCGCCGAAGAAGATTTCGAAGAATAAGCCGCATTAGCGCTGTACGTGTCGCTGACCACATCGTACAGCACTTGCCCGCTGGTCTCCAGCGCATCCAAGGCCGTCAGAATTTGGTTTCGACTCCAGTCCGGACACAAGGGAAAAAGTTGGTCGCGCCGGAAAACCGCCGGCCCCTTGCGCTTTCGTCGCCTTCGCAACACCTCAATGGCCGCCTTCACCAATTCAACACACTCCAAGGCCGGCGCTCGTGCCCGATCTGGATCCAGTTGCCACTGCAAATCTTCCAACAACTGACCCGGACGAAAAGCAATCGTCGCTTTGTGTGAGGCCAGCAAGGCCAAACACCCCTCGCTGTGCGGGTCCCCCAACCGTCCCGGCACCGCATAAACCGGTTTGTTGTAGTCCAACGCCATGCGCGCCGTAATCAACGTGCCGCTGTTGGCCCCAGCCTCCGGAATCACCACCGCGTCCGACATGCCGGCAATCAAGCGATTGCGTTGCGGAAACGTACCAGGCTCCGGATCTATTCCGAACGGTAACTCGGACAGCCAACACCCTCCCCGATCCAAGACATCCGAGGCCATCTCCCGATGCGCCACGGGAAAAACCGCATGCAAACCGTGCGCCAATACCGCAATGGTTTTCAACGAATGATGCAGGGCAGACGAGTGCGCCTCCGCATCAATTCCAAAAGCCAAACCGCTCACGAGCACCGGATTGGACAACTCGACGCCGGCCACCCAGATTTCCGTGCACGCCAAGCCATAACTCGAGGGTTTTCGCGTGCCAACCACCCCCAAGGTGCGCGGCGCGCGCAGGATTTGCGCATCACCCTTGGTGTACAAAACCAGCGGTCCGTCCGGCAATCGATCCGGACCCAAGCGCTCGGGAAACAACCGATCCTCTACCCAATGCACCCGAATCCCAGACAAAAATGACTTGTGCAATGACGTCTCTGCCTTGTCCAGCAAAGCATTCCACCCGGTCCGACTCAACTCCATTTCCGTCCGGGCGGGCAACCCCAATTCAGGGGTAGGAACAAAGGGCAGCCGCTCCCATTGATCCGCAAAAGCCTTGTAAATCTGCACCATACGTACGGGCCCAATGCCTTTGCACAGCGACAAGGCCACCGCGATGCGAATGCGTTCGTCTCGATCTTCCATGGCCGCAAGTTGCAGCCCTTTTGGGCCGACAGTCGGTTCGAAACGGATATAAGCTTGTGACGCAGGAAGTTTTAGCTAACTCGTTGATTAGCCAAAGCTTTAACCGTGGCAAACGTTTGCACTAAACGCCAAAAAAAGACACGGCGTCAGCGCAAAGAAACCGCGTTTAATTGGGAGGTGGGCAGTATCAAGACGTCCGCCACATTCACGTGCTCCGGCGCCTCCACCATCCAAAGGACCGTGTTTGCAATGTCTTTGGCCGACAGCGGTTTCAAATTTTTATAGACCTCCTTCGCCTTCTCCTCGTCCCCCGAAAACCGCACCAACGAAAACTCCGTCTCCACCATTCCTGGCGCAATTTGGGCAACCTTAACTCCGTGCTTGCCCAAATCCAAACGCATTCCTCGGGTCAACGCGTCGACTGCGGTCTTCGTGGCACAATACACGTTTCCGTTGGGGTAGACCTCCTTGCCGGCGATTGAGGCCACATTGATGATGTGCCCGTGCTGCTGCTGGACCATCGCCATTCCAATGGCCTTCGATACATACAGCAAGCCCTTGAGGTTGGTGTCGATCATGTTCTCCCACTGCTCCAAATTTCCTTCGTGCAAGGGTTCGCGACCGAGCGCCAGGCCGGCATTGTTGAACAAAAAATGGACCGGTCCTTGCTCGAGAAATTCTTGGGCTGCTGCCGCCACTGCCGCACCGTCGCGCACATCAACGCTCCGCGTTTGGATGCTTCCCCGCAGCCCCGCTGCGCGGGCCTGCGCCACCAACCCCTCCGGCCCCGTCAGCCGCTCCTCCCGACGGCCCCACGCTACCACTTCCCAACCGGCTTCCGCCAAAGCCCAGGCCGTAGCCCAGCCAATCCCCGACGTAGCGCCGGTCACCAATGCTCTTTTCATCCTCAATTCCTTAACTTTCGTCAAATTTACTCCTTGGCACAAACGTTTATGACCTTTTCTTCCCTTTCCTTTTCACCGACCGCCCTTCGTCGGAATTTTCTGGGCACCGCGCTCCTTCCCGCACTCCTGCTGCTGAGCGGGTCCCTCGCCGCGCAAAAAACGTCGGGCCAACCCACCCCGCCCCGCAAAAGCAGTTTGTCCGACACCGTCCGCCTGCAGACCACCGTGGTCAGTGCCAGCCGCTACGCGCAACGGCTGGAAACCACCACCGCCAGCATCGACGCCTTGCCCGCTTCCATCCTGAAAAACAAGCCGTTGCTCAAAGTGGAAGACGCCCTCATCCAAACGCCCGGGGTCACCATCCAAGACGGTCAGGCCAACATCCGCAGCGGTTCCGGATGGAGCTACGGCGTGGGCTCCCGCGTTCAGGTGCTGCTCGACGGCCTCCCCCTCCTGTCTCCCGACGCTGCACAAGCCTCCTGGGCTCTGGTTCCCGTGGAAGCCATCTCGCACGTTGAAGTGGTCAAGGGCGCCGCCAGTGCCCTTTACGGAAGTGCCGCCCTCAACGGCGTCATCCACGTTCGAACCTTGGAAGCGGGTGCGCAACCCGTTGCCCGCCTCTCCTTCCAATCCCTCGTCTACGACCAACCCCTCTTCCCCTCCATGCGCTGGTGGGCGGGCACCGGCATGCGCACCCAAGGAACCGGTCGGTTTGCCGTGGCCGTCAAACCCACCGCGAAATCCGGCCTGGTCCTCCACGGCCAAATACAGTGGGACGAAGGCTTTGTGTACGGGGTACGCGACGAAAGCCTCCGCCTCCACGGCAAGTACAACTACGACATCAACAAAAACCTCAAAGTGGGCATGGCCGCCTCCGTGCGCGGCTTGCGCGGTGCCGACGTCCTCCTCTGGAAAAGTTTCACCAACGGCTACATCCCCCTGGACTCCATCGCCACCAACAAAGGCATCTACCAGATCACCGCAAGCCCCTACATCACCTACCGCCAAGGCCGCACGCTCCACGCCCTCCGGTCCCGCTTTTTTGCG